>CALFEZ010000141.1 GCA_937957895.1 uncultured Erysipelotrichaceae bacterium | reverse complement strand
ATTGTGGGTGTGCCATTAAAAGCCATCGCCGGAGAGTCGGATGAAACACGTTGATATCTTGATCATCGGTGCCGGGATCAGTGGCCTTAGCATCGCCCATAACCTGGCAGTTAAAGGTGTCAAAAACATCCATGTCATCGACAAGGGTTATTTTACCAACGGTGCTACGGGGCGATGCGGAGCAGGTGTACGCCAACAATGGGCTACCAAACAAAACTGTCTGCTTGCCAAAGCAAGTATCGATTTCTTTGAAAAAGCACATGAGATCCTGCAGTACGATGACCTTGAGTTCAAGCAGGAAGGATATTTGATCGTTGCCACGACCCCACAGGAAGAACAACAGTTTAGAAAGAACGTTGCTCTTCAAAACGAATGTGGGATACCGTCTGTCTTTTTAAACAAAGAAGAAGCTATGAAGATCGTCCCTCATCTTAATCCAAATGCCTTTTTAAGCGCGACATTCAATCAGACGGATGGTCATCTCAATCCATTTAAGACCAGTGAAGCATACTATCTTGCTGCCAAACGACTTGGAGTCACTTTCTCGTTTTATGAAGAAGTGAAAGCCATTTTATACAACGATCCGTATGACTTTGAGATCACTACCGATAAAGGGATTTATCATGCCAGCAAAGTCGTCAATGCTGCCGGAGGGTATGCTCAAGAAGTGGGCAACATGGTCGAACTTGACATCCCGGTCTATTCTGAAAACCATGAGATACTGGCAACCGAACCGGTGGAGAAGTTTCAGGGACCCATGGTCATCTCTTTTTCAAAAAACATTTATTGCCAACAAGTCCCCCATGGTGCCTTTTTGATGGGTCGTTCCGATCCCCATGTCAAAAAAGGACACGATATTGGTTCCACTCCCGAGTTTTTGACGGAGATGGCTAGCACAGTGGTAGAACTTCTTCCTAAGATAGGACAGCTTCGAGTAGTCCGTCAATGGGGTGGATCATACAACCTATCTCCTGATCGACAACCGATCATCAGTGACAGCAAATACGTCAAGGGGTTTTATATGGCTTGTGGATTTAGCGGGCATGGGTTTATGTTTGCTCCCATGACCGGATTATTGCTTAGTGAGATTATCCTTGATCAGACGCCTTCGATGGATGTCGAATCGCTGTCGATCGAGAGATTCAAAGATATCAAAGAGATGGACATAGAACAATCCGTCGTATAACAGAAAGAGAGTGAAAACAATGGCTATCTATAGTTACAAAACCGAACCTATCCTGAATTATGCAGATCCTGTCAACGTAAAAAAGTACGAAAAAGGATTGGCATTGGTGCGATCTTATCTCAACAAAGAGTATGATCTGATCATCGATGGAAATCGGATCGCAACCGATCAAAGATACATTTCCGTCAATCCCGCCATCCACTCAGAGATCGTGGGAAGGATCTCTCAAGCTTCGATCAAAGAAGCCGACATGGCGATCGACACCGCACTTAAAAGGTTTGAAACCTGGAAAAAGACTCCGGCAAGCTTTCGGGCAGACGTGCTTTTCAAAGCAGCCAATATCATCCGTAAGCGTCGTTTCGAGTTCAATGCCCTTTTGACCATCGAAGCAGGAAAACCATGGTTGGAAGCAGATGGTGACATCGCTGAAGCCATCGATTTTTTGGAGTATTATGGGCGTCAGATGCTGCAGTTGGAACGTATCGATGATACCGTTTTATCGCGTCGTGATCTTGAACGCAATGAATACCGCTATATCCCATTGGGAGTCGGAGTGATCATCACTCCGTGGAACTTCCCGCTGGCGATCTTGACAGGCATGACTACTGCAGCACTGGTCGCAGGCAATACTGCCATCCTCAAACCTGCCAGCACCACACAGGTCATTGCTTATAAGTTTGTGGAAGTGCTTGAAGAAGCTGGACTTCCCAATGGTGTGTTGAGTTTTCTGCCCGGTAAAGGTTCGGAAATCGGAGATTATCTGGTCAATCATCCCAAAATTCGATTCGTTTCATTTACCGGAAGCAAAGAAGTGGGTGTGAACATCTATGAAAAAGCAGCCAAAGTGCATCCCGGACAAATCTGGCTAAAACGAGTGATCGCTGAGATGGGTGGCAAAGATGCCATTGTCGTCGATAAAGATGCCGATCTGGATTTGGCTGCCGATGCGATCGTGAAATCAGCATTTGGATTTAGCGGACAAAAATGCAGTGCTTGTTCTCGGGCTATCATACTGGAAGAGGTGTATGATGTGATGCTGGATAAGATCAAAACATTGACAGAATCGCTTACAGTGGGTGATCCTCAGTCTTTCGATCATTTCATGGGTCCTGTCAATGATCAGGGTGCTTTTAACAAAATTACGTCATATTTTGAGATAGGAGAAAAGGAAGGCCGTTTACTTACGGGAGGAAAAGCCGATCAAACTACCGGATGGTTTATCCAACCGACTGTATATGTCGATCTGGATCCTTATTCAACCCTTATGCAGGAGGAGATCTTTGGACCGATCTTGGCAATCTGTAAAGTAAAAGACTTCGATGAGGCAATCGATGTCGCCAACAACACCGAGTTTGGCTTGACCGGTTCTGTTATTTCCAACAATCGAGCCAATCTGGAAAAAGCACGACATGATTTCCATGTCGGCAATCTGTATTTCAATCGCAAATGCACCGGAGCCATCGTAGGTTATCAACCTTTTGGTGGATTTAATATGAGCGGGACCGATTCAAAAGCAGGTGGACCGGATTATCTGGTGTTGCACATGCAAGGTAAATCGATTACCGAGCAGTTTTGACATAATGACATCTTGGGGGAATCATGGAACTAAAACACCTTTATGAAAAAGACATGGATCAGGCGATCACACTCAAACTGGACTGTTGGGAAGAGGAATTGGCCGGTAAACTTGTGTGGCCGTTGAACTATCAGACAGAGCTGCACTTTTGGACCAATTGGCGTTATCGCGAAGCAGAACATGATGACAAACGCACGTTGCTTGGGTATTATGAAGATCGAAAACTTATCGCAACCGGATTCAGCAGTTTTGCTGATGAGGTCGATGGGGGTAAGTCAGCTGTTGAGATCAACGGACTTTGGGTGAACAAAAATTATCGAAGCAAGAAGCTTGGATCCAATCTCTTTTATCATTTGATCACTCAACCTGCATATCGAGACTGTGACAAAGTCGTCCTCTACAATCATCACTATGCACCTTCCAATGCTTATTATCTTAAACTCAACGGAAGTGTCCTCCGTCAAGAAATGCAATGTGATGGACAGATGATCGTCGATGTCTTTGTCTTTGATAAGGAAGATCTTATCGAAAGACTACGATCCCACATCCAAAAGTAACATCCGAAAGGATGTTTTTTTGTGCGCCACAATAGCAAAGCAACGAATGTTGATATAAAATATCAAAAAGGAGTATATCTATGAAAATCACGAAACTATTGGCTGTTTTGGGCATCCTTGCGATGAGTGCTATTTTGTTTTATGGGTTTACGGTTGGAGATTTTTTTGAAGATGGAGCATTGATTATGCAAAATCCATGGGGGATCGTTTCGTTGGTGGATCTTTACACAGGGTTTATCTTGTTTTCGATCTGGATCGCCTTTCGTGAACAAAACATCTTGTTGGCTATCTTATGGATCAGTGCAATGATGATCTTTGGTTTTTTGACAGGCAGTGTTTATGTCCTTTATGCAGCAAGTACCAGCAACAATGATCCAACAACATTTTTTCTGGGGAAAAAAGCATCCATTCGCACATAAAAAGAAGCATCTGAGATGCTTCTTTTTAAACGATTTGGATCAGATCACCAATTGCTTTTTATCCTGATACAGATCAAAAGCAAACACGATCTGCAAAACAGAACCAATCGTTGGTCCAAGTGCGATCAAGATCGCCCCTAGCAGCGGAATAAAAGCAAATATGTTGAAGATCAAGCCAACGATTCCTGCAACGATCGAAATCAAGATGCTGATGAAAAACAACGTCCAGAAACATTTCTTTGCTACTTTGATGGAACGTTTCAATCCATCGATGACATCAAGATCATCCAACACCATGGCCGCAAACCAAAATGACATCAAGACTGAAATGATGAAAATCACTGCCACCAGTGCCAACACTCCGATCAGCACCAAAACACTGCCAGCCTCTCCAAGAGCAAAGGCAAGCATGATCACTACGATAAGACCTAATATACCGATCAATGTCAAAACAGCTATCAAAACAAAACGACCAATAAAAAACATAAGATATTTGACGATATTTTCGCTAAAAGCCGGCATAAAGTCATCAAAATTCACTTGTTTTTCAGTCAATCCTTTTTTGATAAGACCTGCTGTCATCGGTTGTGTGACAAACGTGAACACCGTTGCTAAAATACCACCACCCAAGGCTGCCGAAGAAAGCACCTGCAGTGTTGGCCCGATATCCTCAAATCCAACATCACCGTTGGTAAGTGCACCTGAGATCGACTGCCATTGATTCAGCAGCGAAGTGCTTCCTGTCCTTGATGCCAAGCTGACGATGACAGCGGCCGCAAGCATGGGGACCAGGATCAAGTAGTGTTTGATCGTAAACTTAATCGCTCTTTCAAGATATACCATGTTCATTCCCCTTTCATATGATAATTTTAGCACAAACTTTCATGTATCATAGCAACAATCTTCTTCATAAGTTTGTACAAGGAAAAATCCTCACATCCCCTTGCCTTTATACAACTTATTTTCTATGCTATATTAAAACATATGGATCATGGAGGTGTGTATGGATCAACGAATGGTCGAATGTTTCAAAGCTTTGGGTGATCCCGTTCGATTTGAAATATTCAAACAATTAAGAGACAAAGAAGTATGCGCCTGTGATTTTCTCTCACATCTCGACATCAGTCAACCCACATTGTCTTTTCATTTAAAAAAAATGGCCTCATGTGGTTTGGTCAATGTGCGTAAGGATGGTATCTGGCATCGGTACTCACTCAACACGGATCTGGTCGTTGAGCTACAGAGTGTCTTGGATCTATCTCAAGAAGTGATCGATGCTTGCAATAAGGCATGCCGATAGATTCAAACATCTTAGTTATATCTTGACAAATAAAAGCTTGATGTGATCATCAAGCTTTTTCAATCATTTGGATACCCACACAACCAAGCCCCGTATGACTGGCGATGACAGCAACGATATCATCGATGATGATTTCATTGGCATCAAATCCGGCATCGATGAGCATGTCTTTGGTTTCTGATGCTTTCATTGGTGCATCGCAGTGCAGGACGTACATGGCGACCTCTTTATCGCCAAAACGTTTTTTGAGTGTCTTAACAGCAAGTTGAATCGCTTTTTTATCGGTCCTGACTTTATCAAAAACATCCACTTTGCCTTCAGTTTCAACTCCCAAATGCAGAATAGGTCTGATCTTGAACAGTTTAGCCAGTGAAGCTGCTGCCGGTGTCAATCGGCCTCCTGCTTTTAAATGCTCCAGATCAGAGGGCATGATCAAAGTGTATGATCTTGTTATCACATCAACCAATCTTTCCTTGATCGCTTCTGCATCCAATCCCTGATCCACCAGTAACTTCGCTTTTTTGGCGATGACCTGCTGCAACATCAATGTTGAGTATACCTCGATCATCGTGATCTTGATGCCCTTTTCTTTGGCAGCCTGGATCAGGTAATCCTGGGTTGATGAAAGATTGCGTGACAGCGGAACCGCAATGATCTCATCATGACCGTCTGCCATGATCTTATCGATCATCGCAAGAATGCTTGCCAATGTTGGAGTTGATGTTTTTGGAAGTTTATGATTTTTGAGTTGTTCGATCAATTGTGAAGTCGTGATGGTGACACCATCCTCATATGCCTTGTTATCGATCATCACCTGCAATGGAATGACATAGATCCCCAATGCTTTCGCTTCTTCTGCATCAAGTGCACTACCTGAATCTGTCAGTATCGCTATCTTGCTCATACATGTGCCTCCTTTAGAACCATGATCTATTTCTCTCATATTATGCTATTGTACGTTAAAACCCAGAAAAATCAAACGTTTATCTGATTCTTCCTGTGCAGATCCTCTCATTATTTAATCCGTTCGAATCCTTTTTTATCACGATTGGCATGTTTTTTATGATTCCAACATACAATCCAGGAATTATTTGTTATGATAATAATTGGACAAGATATATGATTCATAAACATGATAGGATCATGCGATATGTTGTGTTATGTGCATGTTTAAGAAAGGAAATCATATGAAAAAAGGATTGCTAGTTGGAGTCGTGCTTTTGTTGCTTGTGGGGCTTTCCGGGTGCATGGCGGGGGTAGAATCTCGATTTGATGTCCAGCCTGCCGGTTTCTTTTTTGGGATATGGCATGGGTGGCTTGCTCCGCTTTCGCTGATCTTGAAGATTTTCAATCCAGCACACACCATTTATGAAATCAACAACACCGGGTTTGGGTATGAACTTGGATTCTATATGGCCATCATCAGTGGTTTTGGTGGTCTTTCGTTGCTAAGAAAAAAACGTTGAACATCCTAAAACATGAATAACGGTCACTAGGACTGTCTCATCTTGGGATGAGAAAAAAGGGGAAACACATGAGAATCATTGCAGACAGTACTTGTCATTTGACAGTTGAAGAAGCCCGACAAAATGATGTTATCATCGTTGCCAGTCAGATCATGTATCAAAACAAGACATATCGTGACTATCTTGATATCGACTCAGCATCCTTTTTGAAGTTGCTGGAAACCGATTTTGCCACGACATCCCAACCGGCTGTCGGCGAGATCATGGAAGCATATCAACAAACAGCACCTGAACCGACGATCCATATCACCACAGGACAAGGTCTCAGCTCTGCGTATGACTCTGCCTGCGGAGTCAAAAACAGTGTCCAAGCCGAACATGTAACGGTCGTCGACTCTCAGTCACTTGCCGGAACCGCACGGTATCTGGCGATGCTTGCCATCAAACTCAATAAACTAAACATTCAAAAAGACGAAATAGTGGAACGATTACGTGCATGTTTGAAAGAAACTCAGGCATATGTGATCCCGGTAGATTTCAAATTTCTCCAACGATCAGGCAGACTGACGACTGCAGCTGCCTTGCTCGGAGGTTTTCTCAAGCTAAAACCAGTCATGGCACAGTCAAACGATCGATTGAAGATCGACAAATTTGCCATGTCACGGACATGGCATGGTGCCATCAAAAGCATCGTCGATGATCTAATCAAACGCAAAGTTGATTTCAAACACAAGATCTATGTGTTGGATGCCTTTAACAGTGAAAGTGCTGCTTATGCTATCGAGGAAATCAAAAAAGCCATCAAAGATGCTGATATCGAATCCTTTTTGTTGGCACCTTCGATGATCACTCATGGAGGTCCCGGGTGTCTGGTCATCCAGTATGTTTTGAAAGATCAAACATATGACATGCCTTAAACGATCACCCATGTGCATAAAAATGCTTTTTAATCGATTTTTAATCCCGATTGCATTTTTCCTTAAGATTTGACTGTTAGAATGACCTCAGTCAGAAAAAAGGAGAAACATGATGATTACATTAGAACAAGTAGAAAAACTAAAAGAAGTAACAGGTGTCAGTTACAATGAAGCCAAAGAAGTGTTGGAGTTGACCAAAGGCGATATGCTGGAGGCTGTGCTGTATCTTGAAAGAGCCGGTCGCATCCAAAAACCTCTCAATGATGGCACTGCCACATTCACGCAAACGGTCCAAAAAGAACCAGTCAAACAACAAAAGACACAGGAACAAGACGGGTTCAAGAAGTTCATCGATTGGATTAAACATGTCATCCATCTTGGAAACATCAATGATTTCGTAGTGTATAAAGAAGACAAAGACACGATGTCGATCCCATTGACCATTCTGGTCATCATGCTGCTGTTTGCATTCTGGATCGTATTCCCACTTGTGATCATTGGTTTGTTCTTTGGATATCGTTACCGCTTCAGTGGACCTAACTTCAAAGACGACAAAGTAAACAAGACCGTTGACACTCTCTCGGACGCAACCATCAAAACCGGTGAGGCTGTCAAAGATGCCGTAAACACCCTGTCAAAAGAATTCAAGAAGGATAGAAACGAAAATGAAGAAAATCCTGCTGATCGAGGATGAACCTCAGATCGCTCGCTTTATCCAACTGGAGTTGCACCACGAGGGCTATCAAGTCACGATAGCCAATGATGGCAGAGATGGGCTTGAATTATTCAAAGCCCATCCTTTTGACTTGGTCCTGTTGGACATCATGCTGCCATCACTCAATGGCATCGAAGTGCTTCGTCGCATCCGACAAACGTCGTCTATCCCGGTGATCATGCTCACAGCTAGAGATAGTGTCATGGACAAAGTCTCCGGGCTGGATGGTGGTGCCGATGATTATATCACCAAACCGTTTGCGATCGAAGAACTCTTGGCGCGGATCCGCAGTGCATTACGGAAGTCAACAACGATCAACACCACACTTTTACAGCATGGAGTATTGAAGGTGGATGTGGATCAGCGACTTTGTGTCATCAATGATCAGAGTGTGGATCTGACCAAAAAAGAGTTCGATTTACTGCACATGCTGCTAGAAAACAAAAACCACGTGTTATCACGAGAACTATTGCTTGAAAAGATCTGGGGATATGAGTACGACGGTTCTACCAATGCGGTCGACGTGTATGTGCGTTTTCTACGCGCCAAGATCGAAGAACCATTTGGACTCAAGCTGATTCAAACCGTTCGTGGCATCGGATACATGATCAAAGATGAGTAACCTAACCTCCAACAAAAAAATCGAAAAAACAAGATCATCCATTGGTTGGACATTGAATCTGAGCATGCTCAAAACACTGTTTTTTGCATTTCTGATCATTGATCTGATCTTTGTTTTGACGATTTCCATAATGCATCTGTATAGCATTGAAAGCCGCATACAGCCCATCATCACCACATTGGATGTCGATATGATATTGCCACATGAAGATCCTCCGTGGATGATCACCATGGCATCACCAACAGAAGGTTCACGATGGGCAGATTTTCTTTTCCAAGACTCAGCTTTGCAATCCTATCAGGTAAGAAGATCGATACGAGTTCCGAGTTTGTTTGCGATCTTGGGAGAAAGTCGTTGGACCGATGCCAATTACAGCATCATCGTGGCTGCAGGAACCGGATATGTTCGGATATCCTATGATCTCAATTCAGATCTAGAGCTTTTTTCTGCTGCCTTTAGATGGATCATGATGATACAGGCATTGCTGATTGCCGTGTATTTGTTTAAACACAGTCAAAAAGTAAGAACGACTCTCAAGCCATTGTCCGATCTGGCAACATCAACCAAAACACTGCAAAAAAACGTGACAACTCTTTCTTCAACCACTGATCCGAACCAATTAAAATCGATTGCCGGAGCACTGGAAAAGATCGATCTGCATCAGCTGGATAAACAAGTGTTCGTTCAGACCAATCAGGAAGAACTTCAGGAAATCACTTCCGCCATCAACGACATGCTACTCAGGATCAATCAGGCGGTCCAATCACAGACTCGCTTTGTTTCGGATGCTTCACATGAACTAAGAACACCTATCGCAGTGATCCAAGGATACATCAATCTTCTTGATCGCTGGGGAAAAAACGATCCCATTACCTTACAGGAATCCATTGATGCCATCAAAAACGAGACAGAGAACATGAAAACACTGGTAGAACATTTGTTATTTCTTGCTCGCGGAGATAACGAGACGATCCAACTTCAGCTCGACACTTTCAACGTTGCCGGATTGATCGATGAGATCATCAAAGAAATGAGATTCATCGATCCTGACAGACCGTTTCATTTTGATCAGGCAGATCCGATCATGATGTGTGCGGATCGACAACTCCTCAAACAAACCCTGCGTATCCTGATCGACAACAGCATGAAGTATTCCGATCCTCATGATCCGATCATCATTGGTTGTCACAATAAAGATGACAAAACAAAGATCGTTATCCAAGACCAAGGTATCGGTATCAAAGCGGAAGATGTATCTCGGATCTTCGATCGTTTCTATCGTTCCGATCCGGCAAGAAAAGTCAAAGTCAAAGGTGCGGGATTAGGACTTGCGATCGCCAAATGGATCATTGAAAAACACGAAGGACAACTGGAAGTGCTAAGTCGTGAAAAGATCGGAACCAGAGTGACATTACAACTTCCAAACAGACTTTCAACTGTTGAAAAGTCAGGCACATAAACAGGTTCTCTTCTTTTACATCAAAGACAAAAGCATTGGAATCGATATGATAAGGTGGTGAAAACATGGCAAAGAAAAACATTGGCTTTTCTTTTTCCGGAGGGGCCATCAAAGCTTTTGCTCAAATCGGGATATTGAAGTATCTTTTTGAACACAATATAAAGGCGTCCGGATTTTCCGGAACATCCATGGGCTCGATCATTGCTGCCTTGATGGCCGGAGGAATGACGATCGAAGATCTTGAAACGTCCATGCTACAGATCGAAAAAGAGGTGCTGGAACACAAGTTGTTCAAACCAACCAACGCTCAGTTTTTCCCGCTTATCCGCAATGATGCCAGCGGATTGATCAAACCGGATAAGTTTGTTGAAATCTTGAATCGGCAACTCGATAAGATCCACATGGTCCACATCAAAGATCTTCCCTATCCGATCGTCATCAATGCTGTCGACCTTAACAGCGGCAAGACGGTACTTTTCACTAACCGAAAAGCACGCTTTCTAAAATATCAGGACTATCTTGTGTATGATGATGTCATGATCAGTGAAGCAGTCCAGGCTTCCTGTTCGTTTCCGATGGTTTTTGAAACGATGATGTGGCGTGATCTTCAGTTAGTCGATGGCGGGGTCACCATGAATGCTCCGGTACTCCCTCTTAAGCAAATGGGATTTGATCATATCCTATCGATCACGATGGGTATTCGTCACGATTATCATCAAACAACAAGGATCATCGATATCACCAATCGCGTGATTGAGATCATTGTCAATGAAGCAGATCAAAAAGCGATCGAACATGCACGCTTGAATATCAATGCCTTTGACAAAAGCATCGGTATCTTCACCTTGGGAAAAGGAAAAAAAGCCATCGAACTTGGCTATGAGACAGCCATGATGCATCATGATGACATCATGCAGTTCAAGCAGGATGCAACCTCCTCTTTTTGGGATTATTTCAAATAAAAAGCGCATCTCAGCGCTTTATAAAGTAATCTTTTGCGATGCTGTCATCGATGATGACACCGTCACTCATTTCGATGATGCGGTCACACAGTGCCTCAGCAAATGGCAAGTCATGGGTGATCACGACAACTGTGAGTCCACTTTGATTCAATTCTTTCAACAGACGCACCAACTGGTGCGTGTTTTCTTGATCAAGAGCGGACGTTGGCTCATCCACAAACAAGATCATTGGATCCAAGATTAAGGCACGGGCGATCGCGATGCGTTGTTGTTGTCCCCCTGAGCATTGATAAGGAAACTTGTCGATATGCTCTTTTAGCCCAAAGCGATCGAGGATGGCTTCTGCTTTGATTCGACTCTGTTGTTTTGTCGTTTTGTTTTTCAGACGATAGGCCAATGCCACATTGTCGATGACTTTCAGATGCATGAACAAGTGATGTTCCTGAAAGATGACACCAACATTTTCATATAGTCTGCGATTTCGTTTTTGATCGATGAATGTCTGGATGCCATTGATGGTGATCGTACCAGCTTGGGGAACCAACAATCCGCTGAGGATCTTCAACAATGTCGTCTTTCCACTGCCGCTTAGTCCCACCAATCCAACGATCTGATTCGAGTCGATCGTCAAAGAAAGATCTTTGATGATCCTCTCTTTTTGATAGGCAAATGAGACGTTGTTGATCGATAATGTCATGTTTGTTGCTTCAACAACCTTTCTTCCAGCAGTTTCCCGATAAAGACGACCAATAAACTGAACATCAGATAAAATGCACCGGCAACGATCAACGCATCGACACGAAGGTCACGTGCAACGATCTCACGTGCATTTCTTAGCATCTCGCCAATCGCGATCGCTGCCAGCAACGATGTGTCTTTGACAAGAGTGATCGCCTCATTGATCAGTGGCAACAATGTGTTTCGGAACATTTGTGGCAAAATGATGTACCAGATGACTTGAACCTTGCTTAATCCCAACACTTCTCCAGCTTGCCATTGACCCAATGGGATGATGGCCAATCCACTTCGAAAGATCTCAATGAAATAAGCGGTATAATTCACGATGAAAGTGACTGATCCGGCAAAAAGACGATTCATGCGGATGTTGAAAATCAGTGGGATACCATACATTGCAACATATAACTGCAACAACAACGGTGTTCCCCGAATGATCCATGTGAATATCGCAACCGGTCTTTTGATGATGGGATGTAGATCGGTGATCAGCGCAACGATCATGCCGATCGGCAACGCAAAAATCATGGTCATCGCATAGACAAACAGCGATATCTTAAAACCATCGTATATTGGTGGTAAAATCTCTATGATGTACTCCATCTCAACGTTTTAACAGGTCTTCACCAAACCATTTGATCGAGATCTCACTTGCAATGCCATCTTGTGCCATGTCATCCAAGATTGCATCGATCTTGTCTTTTAAGGCTACATCACCCAATCGAAATCCGATTCCATAGTTCTCGGAATTGAATACTTCATCTGCGATCTCATATGCATTTGCATCGGTGCTGACTGCATAGCGAGCAAAGATCTCATCTGCTACGATGGCATCGATCCCTCCTGCTTTTAGATCCAAGATCGCTTCTGTGATGGTCGTATACTTGACCATCTCTCCTACTTGATCAAACACATCGCTTTTTTCCAATGCGAACTGCCCTGAGCTAGATAACTCAACACCGACACTTAACCCTGCCAAATCACTGATTTTATCGACATTCGAGCCGGAAAGTGTCAAAATCACGATACGGTTATCAAAATAAGGTCTTGAAAACAAAATCTGCTTCTTTCTTTCCTCGGTGATCGTCAATCCATTCCATATCATGTCGATGTTTTTAGAGCTCAGTTCAAGCTCCTTTGCGTCCCAATCGATATAAACAAATCGAGCTTCGACTCCCAATCGATTTGCCACCTCTTTGGCGATATCGATATCAAATCCGGTGACTTGTCCATTGACAGTGAACCCCATG
>CALFEZ010000140.1 GCA_937957895.1 uncultured Erysipelotrichaceae bacterium | reverse complement strand
CTCAAAGAGCTTGAAGGAACTGGAGTTCGTCCGGGGGGAGCGTTAGGTTTTCCATTTGGTGCTTACACCACCGAAACCAAACTGGATGAAACCAGACAAATGCTAGCTGTTGGATGCAAAGCCATGGATATGGTTGTCAACATCGGCGAACTAAGAGATAAGAACTATTCTTTTGTTGAAAAAGAGATCTATCAGTTTGCAGAGTTATGCAGACAATCGGACGCCTGGTCCAAAATCATTTTCGAAGTGTGCTTCTTAAGTGAAAAGGAGATCGCCGAGCTTACGAGGATTTGCTGTGAATGCGGCATCGACTTCGTGAAAACTGCGACAGGATCGCAGGATTTCCCGGACTTCAAACATGTACAGATCATGCACAAACACCTAAGTGGAAACACAAAGATCAAAGTGTCAGGGGTGCCAAGGACATTTACATTGGCTGCCATTCTCTTTTTGATGGAGCACTATGATGTCGAGTTGTTTGGAACACGAAGTGCAGGAGCGATCATCGATCAATATGCACGCTTTATAAACAACGACCTCTATTTCGATGTTTGATCATTGATGAGTAGCTGATCATCAGCACCTCGGAGTATTGACTTCGAGGTGCTTTTGATCATCCAACGTATCGAAAACGTATGATAACACCATTCCAAATCGTTCAAAGCAAATATTGACATGCTGTCAAACGAGTGTTATCATGTATATACAAGGTATTGTAAAAAAGGAGAAACCATGGTGAATAACAAAGTGAATGCTGGCATCAAGTATACGCTGAAATCGTTTTTTGATGTTGAAGTAGATGATGTATTGAAAACTCGTTTGGAGTTGTTTGAACTTGAAAGAGATGATTTTTATTTGTTGAACGATTTTGTGACAACTATCAAAGCATCGGACTACATGAAAGGAGTACTTGAGTACTTCGATGTACCCGAACAAGAAACACCTGCCGGTTTCAAAAAAGTGTTTGAGTACAAAGGAGATGGAGTGCTTGAAGTAGGATTGGTTCGTGACATCTCTTATGGCAAAAATGGTGTCAGAAGACCTACAGATATTCTTTTTTCAGCCGATAGTGCTAATCCTTATGAGATCGCCCCTATCAAAGATCTGATCGCAAACCTGACATGCAATCCCGGCATTATCTATGATCTTTTTATCAACAATCCCAAAGCCAATGTGGGTGGGAAGTTCAAAACACGTGATGAAGTCATGGCTGAAATCGGTCGCATACTTGGTCCTGGTTGTGATATTAGTGTTGAGTTGAATGATCCATTCAACAGCACCGACCAGGAGATTCTTGAAGAAGCTGGAAAATTCAAGGAGATGCTTTCGGAATATCGCCTTGTCATCAAAGTGCCTCATACCGGACCAGTCAACAAAGACAACGTAAATCAGCTTCTTGAAGGTGATAAAAAGCTCAATGTTCGTTACAATGAACCAACGACACAAGATGCGTTCAGAGGTCATCAAATCGCATTGATGTTGAAAGAACACGGGTATCGTGTGAACTTCACATTGATGTTCGAACCGTATCAAACTAATCTTGCCTTGCAGGCAAAACCGTATTTTATCAACAGTTTCATCAGACATCGTTTGATGCAAAGTGAAAAAATCGCAGCCTTGCTGGACAAGTATTCCTTGACACATGAGCCTAGCTTGTTGATCGAGCTCCGGAAGTTGTTCATCGATCAAGACTATCTGACCAAAGATGACGAAAACATGGACCTTCTCAGAATCAAAGAAATGGGAGAACATATTTTACGCTATCGCCGTTTTGACGATGAAGAAGGCGAAATGGGACTTGATTCAGTCCGCCACAACTTAAGACTGCTAAAGCAAACCAATATGGATGACGTTCGTCTGATCATTTGCAGTATGGAAGGGGAAGTCAATTATCCAAGTATCGATAAGCTGTTGATGGAACCTGAGTTTGCCGATGTGCTGGATCGAGTCGTCATCACAGCTGAACCAAACTATCTAGCTCGGTTTACATCGACCAATCAAGTAGTTTCTTATCAAAGAAGATTCATGAACGCAGCAAGCGGTCAAAAATAGAAATCAGAACATCCATCAATGAATGGATGGGGTATAAGGCAGCAAGTTAATGATAATTGCTGCCTTTTTAAAGGTTTAAACATTCGAAAAAGAAGTAGTATCTCTAGATCGATTTACTCAAAATGACGCAAAGACAACATCTATATGTGATTTTCTTGACATATGAAGGATGATATATTATCATGTATATACATGATGTTGATGAAAAGACTTGCTTCACTTATTTTTAAGCTGATAAGATAAGAAAGCAACTTAACAGTCACCACATTAGGTGTATCAAGGAGAGTGATAAATAACGAAAGATTCGGTTTTGATGTTTGTTGAATCAAAGCATGATTTTGGATCATTGACAAAACTAAAAGATTATAATCATTCTTTTTTATGACTATATTGGTTTTTGACCGGAACATCCAATGTCATCCTTGCGTAGTAAATGGAAGTTTGTACATACATTTGATACAGAGAAAACAAGAGGAGGTTTCAAATGGAATTCAGTTTTTACACCGCACCCAAAATCATTTTCAAAAATGGTGCAATCAAAGAATTAGGAAAGAACATCGAAGGTTTAGGAGTCAAGTTTTTAATTGTCGCTGATCCAGTGTTTGCTAATTCAAAACATCTTGAAACGATCATAGACCAGATACATGGCATCAATTGTGATGCGTTTGTGTTTTCCGGAGTATATGGAGAACCAACTGTCGAACTCGTCGATGAGATCCATGAAATGGCAATGAAAGAAAAGTGTGATGCAGTAGTTGCTTTGGGTGGAGGTAGTGTGATCGATGCAGCAAAGGCAGTTGCAGCAACGCTAACAAATGGTATCCCTGTTCTCGATTATATGGAGTATGTGGGTAAAGGGAAGAAAGTGATAAATCCTCCTGTACCCTTTGTTGCAATCCCTACGACCGCTGGGACCGGTAGTGAAGTCACAAAGAACTCTGTGCTTGGCTCAACCAAACTTGGTTTCAAACGCTCGATGAGAGACGACAAAATGGTTGCCGATGTGGCAGTACTTGATGCAGAGTTAATGGTTAGCTGTCCGCCAAAAGTCACTGCACATTCCGGAATTGATGCTTTGACACATTTGATAGAAGCATATATCACGCATCGAGCAACTCCTTTAAGTGATGCTCTTGCAATCAAGGGGATCGAGTTGGCTGGTAAATATTTGCAAAGAGCATATGAAAACGGCAATGACATGGAGGCAAGAGAAGGAATGGCAGTAGCTTCTTTATTAGGTGGCATTGCTTTTGCAAACTCAGGTTTAGGAGCAGCACATGGTGTTGCCATGGCTATTGGGATCAAGTATGATTTACCACACGGGCAAGCTTGTGGGATCATACTACCGCATGTAGTAAAACTTAATGCGGAAGTTGCGCAAGAAAAACTTGATAAAGTTGGAGAAGTATTGACAAACAAACGATATGATCAACCTGGAGAAGGCACTGCTGCTGCAATCGATTTCTTGTTCAAACTGAATGATACTCTAAACATCGAGAAAGACTACAAGTTTGTAAACATTCCTAAAGAAGACATTCCTTCATTGGCAAAGGCCAGCATCGGAACAAGCATGAAAAGCAATCCAAAGGAAATGACAGAGGAGTCTCTATTTGATTTTATATCCAGTATTGTTTGAGAATAAGATACCCCTTTGATCCATCGTGCTTTTTATTGATGCATAGTCACAGTGGATTTATTGATTTGATCGAGGAGATCACTTTTAATCTGACGCTCTTTCCTGTGTATTTAACGGTTTTTGAACCGAATGTGGAATCGGGCACTTGTTATAACTCAAGTGCCTTTTTTGCAGAAAAAGTGGCATCTACCATAGTTGGTTGTACTAATGATTCACATGCAGATCAAAAGAATCTTTGTATGTTTGACTCGCTTTTTTTTAATGCAAAAAGATAAGAGGAAAACACGAGTATCACTGGAGGAAACTTTCCTGAATATATACACGAAAAATGTTGACAAGTACAAGATAATATTATACTGTATATACAAGTATAACACACTTTTTTGTATCATTATCTTTTAAAACATCATGCCGATGGGGTGGGATCCATAATCATTCGTTTTATTTTGTGTGAGATGACTTCATGTGTTGCCTTATATCTATTACGTATAAGGCATTCTGATGTAGAATCATCCAATATGTCAAAGTAGTTGCACAATCAAACATTGATATAAATATGTATATATGTAAGCGCTTACTCAATGTTGTTAAACAATCAGAAGTGGAAAGTATAAGATTCAAAATCAGAAAGGAGGCAACCAAAAACTGAAATCACAAATACCCACTATCTGAAGTTTATAAAAAGCCAAGGAGGAAAAAGAGAAATGGCTATTGATTTATCAAAGATTAATGAAAAGAATGTCGGAAAGCTTTTTGACCCTTCGATTCTACCAAAGGACTCTACAGAAGCTGCCATCAGAAAAGGTGCAAGAATAGCGGCTGAGTACAACACAATGTCCTTTGTCGTTGCGTCTCCTCATTATATACCTGCGGTAGTTGAGGAGCTTAAGGGAACAGATGTGTTGCCTTGTTCATGTATTGGTTTTCCGTTTGGTGCCATTCCAAGTTCTATCAAAGCCGCAGAAACTGAATTGGGTGTCAAATTAGGGGCAAAAGCCTTTGACTTCGTTATGAATATCGGTGCACTAAAAGATGGTAACTTCAAAATCGTTCAGCAAGAGTTGAAAGATTTTAAAGAAGCTGCTCAAGGAACCGTAACAAAAGTGATCATGGATATCGAGCTTCTTACAGATGAAGAAATCGCAACTGCCACAAAGATGATCGTTGAAGCCGGAATCGATTATGCAAAGACTTCGAGCGGACAATACAATGGTCCTTCTTTGGAACAGTTTGAGATCATGTATAACGTCTGTAAAGGTACTAAGACAAAAACAAAAGTAGCTGGTGTGAAGTTCCCTCGCCCTCAAAATGCATGGGTATTCTTAGCTGCCGGAGCTGATCTTATCGGTACAAGAGATTTCTTACCGATGCTTACATCACTACCAAAAATGAGAGAACTTGGAATCATCCCGAAATATGACGGCGAGGGTGATGCCGGTGATTTCTTAGCAAAATCAACTGTACTCGATAAAGATGCAGCGAAAAGCAATTATTAACTTGATGTTCATTGATCAAGAAAAAACAAACAAAGGAGAAATATGAGTAAATATATCGTCGGGATCGATGGCGGAACCATGGGTGTACGTTGCGTTATTGTTGATCTAAAAGGAAATGAAGTAAGCAGTCATTATTTCGAAACCCCTACCAGATATCCTAAACCAGGTTGGGTTGAGCAAAACGCAGAAGATTTTATGGATCTCGCATTAAAAGCAACACATGAAGCAATTAAAAAGAAAAACATCAATAATGAAGACATTGCTTGTGTAAGCTTCACAAACATGAGATCTACTTTTGTCCCTGTAGATAAAGAGGGAAACTTCCTTCATCCTATCTTCATTTGGCAAGACCTTCGCGGGGTTGAAATGTTCCCATGGATGGAAGAAAGAATGGCAAAATACGGTATGGATTGGGATGAGTTATATCGAATCACCGGGTTCCCAAAAGGTGCAGTTTGGCCATCAACGAAAGTCTACTGGTTCAAAAAGTATTACCCAGAGCTTTATGAAAAAACATACAAGATGGTCACACCTCAAGCATTGCTGATCAAGGCATTTGGTGCAGATGATTGGTATGATGATGACACGGATGCCGGATGGTGGCAAATTTGTAATGCAGATACTTTCGAGTATGTGCCAAAACTTGCTGAAGTGTTCGAAGTTGATATCGATAAGTATCCAAAGAACTACAAACCAGGTACCAGAGTAGGTGAAGTAACACCGGAAGTTGCTAAAGCGACTGGTTTAAAAGTTGGCACACCTTTGATCATGGGAAGTGGTGATCAGCAGTGTGGAGCAATCGGAGTCGGAAACGTAAAAACCGGACTAGCTTCCGTGTGTCTTGGCACCGCTGGGCTGGTTATTGGATACTCTGCTGATCCAGTAAGACATCCATCTGGAGCATGCCATGTACTTGGACATCCTGGAACAGGAAACTACACGATGGAAGGGCATGCCAGTGCTTCTGCAAGTGCATTCAGATGGGTCAAAAACACGATTGGTGATGCTGAGATCGAAGAAGCAAAACAAACAGGAAAAGATGTCTATGACATCATGACTGAAGAAGCAGCAAAAGCACCTGTTGGCTCAAAAGGAGCTATCTTCTTACCATGGCTTGCCGGTGAAGCTTGCCCATACTATGTTGACTCTGCTAGAGCTTCTTTCATTGGTATGACATTTGCTCATACTAAGTCAGATCTTATTAGAGCAGCCATGGAAGGGATCTGCTTTGAAACAAAGCAAATGCTTGAAGCACTTAAACAAGCAAATTTCCCACCTTTTGAGCTTCTACGTGTAACGGGTGGTGGTGCAAGATCTGATCTGTGGAATCAAATCCAGGCTGACATTTTTGGCAGCCCAGTTGAAACCGTAAAAGTCAGTGAAGCGACTGCTCTAGGAGCTGCCATGCTTGGTGCTGTTGGTGTTGGTATTTACAAAGACATCATCGAAGCTGCAGACAACATGGTACAAGTAGAGAAAAGATGGGAACCGATTCCTGAAAACGTTGAAGTGTACAAAGAAATGTTTGAGATCTTTGAAAGTGCATTCAACTCTTTGAGAAAAGAAACATTCCCATTGATTGCAAAATTCCAAGGTAAATAGTCGTACTCACTTATTAAGGAAACCCTGAATATCATTCAAAGTCCAACACAAGTTGGGCTTTGTGCTTTTATACAACATCTTTCAGCAGATTTTTGCCTATGCTCAAACACTGATCTTCAGTCAAACCTCCGATTAAGAAAATTTCTATTAAGCAAAAGATTACATCTTGAAGCAACGTTACAATTGACAATGATTTTAATAAGTGTTATCATGTATATACAAGATAACTTATCAATATACCAATAATGTATATCAATTAACATTGGTTTCTTGTTTAGGGGTCTTTATAAGTGTGAAAGATAAATGAATCATCAAATACAGTATGTTATGACCTGTCAGTGAATGTTGTAGAGATATGATTAATTGTTTGTCAGTATATGGAAATCAAGAAGGACAAGAAGGAAAGGTGCCATGAAAAATATCCTTGAGCAGAATGATTTGTTTATTTTTGATTTGGATGGGACTTTAGTCGATACTTCGCCAGATATCATCGAGAGTGTGAGACATGCTTTGAAAGAAATGAATTTGCCATCCAGGAGCGACCGTGACATACGGGAAAGCATTGGAGGGGGTGCGAAAGTCATCATTGAAAAAAACATCCCAATGGACAAACAACATCTTGTTGAAAACGGTGTACAGCTTTTTAGAGAACACTATGACCAATATTGTACTGTTTCTTCAAAACTGTATCCTTTTGCTTTTGAACTGATCCAATCATTGAAGTCCAACAATAAGTTGATTGCTGTTTTTACATTCAAAACTAAAGATGCAACTTTGAAAATATTAAAAGACTATGGCATTTTGGATTACATCGATCTAGTGATCACGAAAGATGATGTCAAAGTGTCAAAACCACACCCGGAAGGCATTCACATCATCCAAAATCGACTTAATTATCACGACCATCGTAGGATAGTCATGATTGGTGATACCAGCTTTGATATTGAAGTTGGAAAAAACGCAAAAACTAACACCATTGCCGTGACTTATGGATATGAACCGGGTATAGAAAAAACAAGTCCTTATGCAGATCATTATATTGATTCGTTGGCTGAGTTATTGGATACACCACCTAAGGAGAAAACAAAATGACAGGAAAACGTCTCGAAAAAGAAGTTGCGATCGTTACAGGAGCGGCTTCTGGAATTGGTCGTGAAACAGCAATTCTGCTAGCGAAGCATGGAGCATATGTTGCCTGTGTCGATGTTGATGAAAGAGGATTGATCGAAACACATCGCATGATTTTGAACATTGAGGGTACGTCCATGTATTATGTCGTGGACGTATCGAAGGAAGATATGGTCAATCGGATGATCGAGGATTTATTTACACAGAAGCAGAAAATCTCGATTTTGGTCAACTGTGCTGCGATCATTGAGTACAATGACATCGAGAGCTGTACGGTTGTGCAATGGAACAAGATACTCGATGTGAATCTATTGGGTTATTTTCTATTGTTAAAAGGGGTAGGTGAGCACATGAAAAAAACAGGAGGAACGATCGTCCAGTTCTCATCATCTGCAGCCATCAGTGGATCAGTGTTTGCAAGTCCTGCATATGTTGCATCCAAAGCAGCCATCATCGGTTTATCCAAACACATCGCGACCCACTGGGCAAAATTCAATATCCGATGTAACACGATCTGTCCGGGGTTGACTGAGACACCGATCATCATGGATGAAGAAGGGAATTATCGCAGAGGAAAAGAAAATGAGCGAACCGTTCCTTTGGGAAGAAATGCTCATGCTGATGACATGTCAACTGTAGTGCTGTTTCTTGTTAGTGATGACTCCAAATATATCACTGGGCAAACGATCCATGTGAATGGAGGGAAATACATGTATAATACCTAATGACACATTATTGATTGATTATTGCACTATTCAGCATATTATGTGAGAATAATCGTTGTTTTGTTGCAAGATACATGTATTATCATGTATAATGAACTAAACAGAGGTGAAAATATGCTTGATAGAAATAGTCCGGTTCCATTATGGGAACAATTGGATGAGGTTTTGAGAAGAAACATCCAAAACAACACATGGCAACCCGGTGATGCCATCCCATCAGAAAATGAACTAAGCAAGATTTATGGCTTGAGCAGAATGACGACAAGATCGACCATAACACGAATGGTGCAAGAAGGATTGTTGTACCGGGTTCCCGGAAAAGGAACATTTGTATCCGAACAAAAGTTGACAGCAACTCCATTGGCATTTGCTGGTATCCGAGAGCAACTGGATAAAAAGGGGATTTTGACAACTACCGAAGTTGTCAAAAACACCAAAGTCAAACCTCCCAAAAACATAGCCAACAAACTCAGTTTATCTGAAAATGAAGATGTATATGTTATTGAACGGATCCGTCGTCTCAAAGGGAAGTTTTTAAGTTTTCATCGAGCCTATCTACGAGTAGACATGCCTGAACTGATCAAAGAAGACAGATTGAAGACTGAACAACTGTGTAACATCCTAAAGCAAGATTATCAGATCATTCCTGATCGCATCGTGGAAACTCTAGAAATGGTCTATGTGTCCAAAAAACATGCCGATCTGTTTGGAATCGATCCACGTCAACCATTATTGCATCTGAATGACGTCATCTACATGAATGATGTCATCGTCGAATACTCAGAAGTGTATTTTAAAGGTGATCAGATCAAGATCCACTTTGACTATGATCGCCTTAATGCAACAATAAAAGGAGATATCAATGAATAAGCAATACAACGACATGC
>CALFEZ010000139.1 GCA_937957895.1 uncultured Erysipelotrichaceae bacterium | reverse complement strand
CGGTACCGGAAACATGAAGTTCATGATGAACGGAGCATTGACGTTGGGTACCCTTGATGGGGCCAATGTGGAGATCGATAATCTGGTCTCCCGTGAGAATACGGTGATTTTTGGCATGACAGTCGAAGAAGTCGATGCCAATCGCAAAAACGGATACAATGCATTCAATGAACTCAGCAACCAACCCAAACTAAAGAAGGTCGTTGAATCATTGATAAAACCGGTATATCATACCAATCCGGATGAGTTTAAAGCCATCTATGATGAGTTGATGTATCGAAACGATGAGTATTTTTTGATAGCAGATTTCCAGGCATATGTCGATGCTCACCAAGAAGTCCAAAAGCGGTATGCCGATCGGAGATATTGGGCCAAGATGGCTTTGACAAACATCGCCAAATCCGGATACTTCTCTTCAGATCGTACCATCACCCAATATGCAGAGGATATCTGGAAGATCTATCCACTGAAATAACAAACAAAGCCTTGGGTCTCCAAGGCTTTTGTGTGAACAAGGAAGTGTATGAAAAAGGGTACCCTTGAAAAAACACCGTGGAAATGTTGAACGTTGGCTCCTTTTTCTGTATCATGGTAAATAAGGTAACTTATGAGAAAACAACAACGATTTGAAGCATACCTCGACGACTACAATCTTCTGACGATTTATCTATCCAAACAATTCTATCAAGGAAAGAGTGACGTTTTTTATTTGCGTGAAGAAGATGGAACGTTGCATAAACTGATCATCAAATACAGTGAGAACACATCCTCTGATTACAGTAAGTACATATGCACCGGATGTGATTTCATTGAGTTTGGAAAACATTATGAATGTGTGGAAGAGCATGGACTATCCACTCCTTTGAAAATCGGACTGATCGTCAAAAAAGAGAAGTTCGATCAAGATCATTATTATGAGAAAGACGATCTTGGGGTCGTGATCGAGAAAGACAAAACGACCTTCTCTTTATGGGCACCGACAGCCACTCAGGCAAGAGTCCATATCCTGCACAAAGACAATGAGTACACACTGGAAATGATGCGTAAAGAAAAAGGTGTGTATACGGTGAGCATCGATGAGAATCTGCATCTGGCTTCATACACCTATCTAGTATATGTTGGCGGTGACTGGGTCGAATCGATCGACCCTTATGGGCGATCCTCTTTGGCCAATGCCACTCGCAGTGTCGTGATCGACCATGGCCTATGTGATATCAACCTGCATCATGACAAGCTCCCTGCATTTGATTCTCCCACTGATGCCATCATCATGGAAATGTCCGTACGTGACTTTACCATGGATCCGCATGCCAACGTAAAACATCCAGGGACTTATGCGGGGTTTATCGAAAGAGGAACACGATCCAATCAAAACACGACCACCGGATTTGATTATCTGTTATCACTGGGAGTGACCCATGTCCAATTGATGCCGGTCTTTGATTTTGCGACGATCGATGAACTCAATGTCAAAGTATTCTATAACTGGGGATATGACCCCTTGCAATACAACACTCCCGAAGGCAGTTATGCTGTCGATCCCAATGATCCATGCAGTCGGGTCAGAGAACTCAAACAGCTGATCGGGACATGTCATGAGCACGGATTAAGGACGATCATGGATGTTGTATACAATCACGTATATGACATGCACCAATCATCCTTTGAGCGTATCGTTCCATATTATTACTTTCGACGCAGTGAATCAGGAGCGATCTCCAATGGATCTTTCTGTGAGAACGATGTTGACAGTCATCGTTTGATGGTGCGTAAGTTCATCGTTGATTCGTGTGTGATGTGGATCAAGGAGTATGGTTTTGATGGTTTCCGCTTTGATTTGATGGGTATTTTAGATATCGAAACCATGAACATCATCGATGCCGAGGTCAGAAAAATCAAGCCCGATGTACTGATATTTGGAGAAGGGTGGAACATGCCCACGATATTGGATGACGAGAAGAAGGCCATGAAAGACAATCAGGCTAAAATGCCCAACATCGGTCATTTCAACGATTTCTTCAGAGATCATGTTAAA
Source organism: uncultured Erysipelotrichaceae bacterium (assembly GCA_937957895.1). GTDB lineage: Bacteria > Bacillota_I > Bacilli_A > Erysipelotrichales > Erysipelotrichaceae > UBA6182. The sequence goes on along the minus strand of CALFEZ010000139.1, from coordinate 2,409 downwards.
GGCAGGACGGCTGAAAGTGAGATCAGTGTCAAAGGATACTGTACCGGAGATGTCAACTATGCTGAAGCCATGAAGATGTGTCTAGTAGGCAATGCTTTGGAAGAACCCTTTGTCCACTTGTTTGATACACCGACTAAAAGCATCAATTATGTAGAGTGTCATGATAATCGCACGGCATGGGACAAGATCAAAGAATGCTGCAAAGAAGATCAACGTGAAGTTCGACTTCGCAAACACAAGATGATGATCGGTGCTTTGATGGTCGCTCAGGGTGTTCCGTTTTTACACAGCGGGCAGGAGTTCTGCCGTACCAAAAACGGAGTACACAACAGCTTTCGCAGCGGAGATCTGATCAATCAGATCGACTGGCAGCGAAAAGACAGATATCAGGAAGTAGTCAATTATACCATCGACATGATCCTGCTTCGAAAGACGTTTGGGGTGTTCCGTTTTGATACGACGACCCAAATCAAAAGACATGTTTATTTCGAAGATTTGCCAAACCATATTTTGCTTTATGGATTTAGAAACGTCAAAAAACATGTCGATTACGATGAAGTGATGGTGTTTTTCAACCCTACTTCCGAAGTGGTATATCATTGTCTGGAAGAGGATGCAACACTGATCGCCAATGAGGCAGGTCTGATCGATCAGATCGAGGTAAGATGTGTCACCATCAACCCGTTTACGATGGTAGTAGTCGCAAGATAAACAAAAGGCTGAATGATTTCAGCCTTTACTTTGCTTTGATTTCAAGCAGGATCACTTCAAATGGTTCACACTCCAAGTACATGATGCCATACTCATTGATGGTGATGTCTTTGTGTGGATTGTCTTTGGACGAAAACAGACACTTGATGGTAACATCACGTTCGAGGAATTGTTTTGGCAGATTGTCTACCCGCACGGTATGGTAAAACGTGTGTTCAAACTCGGTATTGACGATCGCCAGCAAGCACTGGTTCCCTTTGACAAATCCCATTCCGGCAGCCGGATCCCAAGGAGCATTGAATCCAAGAGGGAAAACCTTTTTCTTGTTGGTGATGCTCGATAGATATTTCTTGCGGATGGGGTAGATCTTTTCAAGTTTCTCGATGATCTGCCAACGTTTTGGGTGGTTGTAGTCAAAGGCAAAGCGATCAAACAAAGCCAGTTTTCCATAGAAAGGATGAGTCTTCTCCAATAAGAAAGCTTCATCAGGACGGCAATCCAATCCGGTGTTCATGGGCTGACGTTCAAAGACTTCCTGGCCGCTGTTTAAAAAAGGCACGGTGTTGGGGATGAACATGTTGTAGAGGGTGATCATCTCACATAGATCTTCCTTCCCTTCTCGGGCGGATAATCGTGGGGTATCATGGGTTTCCCCTACCGCAAACATGGTGGCTTCAAGATTGATGGCACCATAGACGAATGAGTTGAACAGTCCTTCTTTGACACGCGGCAAACGGATAAATCCATCACCGATGATCATGTTGTATCCTTTTTTGATCGAGATCTTTGCGTTTTCTACATCCAGTTCTTCAGCGATGAATGTGAAGTTTGGATCGACTTCCCGAGCTTTTTGCAGGATACTGCTGACAAGTGGTTCCGGAAGTGCATGACCCATGTCGATGCGGGCACCATCGATGCCATAGTTTCTGATAAAGAACGGAATGATTTCAGTCAGTGTATCCCATAAGGCTTGATTGATGATCTTTCCTGGGTTATAAGATGCTTTGGCAACGTCATAAAGGATGTATGGATGCAGATCTTTGAATTTTCTAAGATATGGCAAGGAAGCTTTTGGATGATCCAAATACAATCGAAAGAATGTCACATCGCTCCAAGCCGGTTGGGGATCGTTGATCCTGTCGGAGAATGCCGGCGCGATCGTGAGGTTGAAGTGTTTTTGGACCATGTCCAATATTTCGCCTTTGGGATCTTTTCGATATTCGGTAACTACTTTGGTCCATTTTTCTGGGTCCGTTTCCTTGGGGTTGGCTTTGAACTTCTTGATGTGTGCGATGACTTCTTCACTTTGAAACATCTCTTTGAAGTATTCTTTTTTGGCAGGAAGACCTTTGGCTAGAGCGGGAACCATCGGTGGTTTGTAATCCTGTAGATCGTCCAGTGAGATCCAGTAAAACCACTCCGGATGGTCTAAAATGTAGTCGCTGTTGACAGAGTTTGTTCTTGGGATGATGTCGATGATCACCTTCATGTCATAGAGATGACATGCTTCGACGAATGCTTTGAATTCGTCATCGACACTCAGATCACCGGTGATCGGATCTTTGAGGCCTTCATCCAGCTCGAAGAAGTTGCTGACACCATAAGGGGATCCCAGTTCTCCTTTTTTGTCTTTGCGGGAGTACTTGGAAATAGGAAGCATGTACACTACATCGACTCCCATGCGTTTGAGTATTGGCA
>CALFEZ010000138.1 GCA_937957895.1 uncultured Erysipelotrichaceae bacterium | reverse complement strand
CTGGCATATTCGGTATTGTCATTGTTTAGCGGTAAACATAAATTCTTGGATAACATCGAAGTACAAGAGATCCAGGAGTTTGAAACACTGATGCATCGTCACTTCAAAGACGAGCACAAAGACATCATTGATGAGATCTCCAGTAAAAAAGCCATCTCAGATGAACTTCATACCAAGATCTATCAGGCAATGCAGGAATTTTTGGAGTTGTTCAAACAAATGAAAGGGAAATCGTAACCGATGCCTGCTGGGAAACAAGCGATAAAACGCAGGATCCGTTCTGTTGAAGCAACTAAAAAAATCACTCAGGCGATGGAACTGATTGCCGTGAGCAAGTTTCAAAAACAGAAACAGATCCTGGAAAAAAACAAGGAATACAGTGATACGCTTGAAAGAGTATGCGCGCAGATTCTGCGTTCAGCAGAAAAAGAAGATGTTTTCTGGACGCAACAAAAGGAAGATGAAAACCCTTTGATCATCGTGTTCACTTCCGATCTGGGATTGTGTGGAGCATACAATGCCAATGTTTTGAAACACTTCAGAAGTCATAAAATGCAAGGAGAGCTTGTGGTGATCGGCACCAAAGGATATAGTTGGTTCAAATATCGCGGATATACACTTAGTCGTCCTTTGATTTTGTCAGATGACTTAGACTTCAAAACGATCTTTGATGCCATGACGCATGTCATCAATCGCTATCGCAATCATGAAATCACAAGTGTCCATGTGTATTACACCAAGTTTATCAACTCTGTCAACTTTGAACCGGCAAACAAGAGGGTATTGCCGTTTGAACCAAATAATGAAGAACAAGACGATGTGTTGGAAGCAGAGACGATCTTCGAGCCAAATCCTCAGACGATATTGGATCACATGATCCCAATGAATGTCATCTCGATGATCTACCGCTTGTATCTGGAGTCCAAAACCAGTGAACAGGCTTCTCGCAGGATCGCCATGGAAAATGCAACTGATAATGCAGAAGAGATCGTGGAACATCTTACACTGAAATACAACCAATCAAGGCAAGCTGCTATTACCCAGGAAATATCAGAGATCATCTCCGGAGCGGATGCGTTGTAGAAAAGGAATGCACATGAAAGAAAACAAAGGAAAACTCATTCAAATCATTGGACCGGTCGTAGACATTCGCTTTAGCGAAAAAGAGCTTCCGGCACTTTATAATGCAATTGAAATCTTCAACAAAGACCAAAGATTGGTGGTTGAAGTCGCTCAGCATGTCGGAGATGACGTCGTGCGTTGTATTGCGATGGGATCTACAGATGGTCTGGTCCGTGGCATGGATGCGTTCGATACCTTTGCTCCGATCCAGGTACCGGTAGGAAGAGAAGTGCTGGGAAGGATGTTCAATGTGTTGGGAGATCCGATCGATGAACTCGATTCGATCCCTGATCATGTCAAACGTGATCCCATCCATCGTAATGCACCAACTTTCAAACAACAACAAACAACTTCCGAGATCTTGGAAACCGGGATCAAAGTCGTCGACTTGTTGTGTCCCTATGCCAAAGGAGGCAAAGTCGGCTTGTTTGGTGGTGCGGGAGTCGGAAAGACCGTCGTCATGCAAGAGTTGATCCATAACATCGCCAAGCAACATGGTGGTTTGTCGGTCGTGGCAGGTGTAGGTGAGCGTACACGTGAAGGTAACGACCTATACAATGAAATGAAGGATTCCAATGTATTGGACAAGACCGTATTGGTTTATGGTCAAATGAATGAATCACCCGGAGCCCGTATGCGCGTGGCATTGTCCGGACTTACGATGGCAGAACATTATCGTGATATGGAACATCAGGATGTATTGTTGTTCATCGATAACATTTTCAGATTCACACAAGCAGGATCTGAAGTATCTGCCCTACTGGGAAGGATGCCTTCGGCTGTTGGATATCAACCTACATTGGCAACTGAGATGGGACAGCTTCAAGAACGGATCACTTCCACCAAAGAGGGATCGATCACATCAGTTCAGGCGATCTATGTTCCTGCCGATGATTTGACGGACCCTGCCCCTGCAACGGCATTTACTCACCTTGATGCCAAAACGGTGCTCGATCGTTCGATCGCTGCTTTGGGGATCTATCCAGCTGTCGATCCTTTGGATTCCACCAGTCGGATGCTCGATCCATTGATCGTTGGGGAAGAACACTATCAGGTAGCACGTGGCGTGCAACAGTTGTTGCAACGATACAAGGAGCTTCAGGACATCATCGCCATCTTGGGGATGGATGAGTTGTCCGATGAGGACAAGTTGATCGTCAATCGCGCAAGACGTGTCAGAAACTTCCTGTCTCAGCCATTCCATGTTGCTGAACAATTCAACAACATGCCGGGAATCTTTGTTCCGCTAAATGACACGATCAGCAGATTCAAAGAGATCCTGAGCGGGAAAGCGGATGAGCTTCCGGAATCAGCATTCATGTTTGTCGGTAACATCAAAGAAGCATACGAAAAAGCAGAAAAGAGTGGATAGTCATGTTTAAAGTTCGCGTTGTCACTCCACGTGGTTTGTACAGAGTGTTTGAAACAGAGATATTGAATCTTGATACGACCGAAGGACAGATCGGCATTTTGAAAAACCACATGCCGATCGTGGCGATCTTGAATATTTCTACGATGACGACCATTGAAAATGGACAAAGACGCTCGTATGCCATTGCCGGCGGGACTGTGTATTTTCAATACAATCTTGCCACGATATTGACGGATGCCATCGAAAGAAGTGATGAGATAGATGTTCAAAGGGCCAGAAAAGCAAAAGAAAGAGCAGAAAAATTACTTCAAGAACAGGAAGGCATTGAAGTAAGAAGAGCCGAAGTAGCACTTAAACGTGCATTGAACAGGATCAAAGCAGCATCGTAAGGAGTTGATGTAACATGAATCCAATCGTCAGGATCACCGTTCATTTTCTTAGTTTCGCTTTGGCGATGATCGGTTTAAGCAGTATTGATTTCAATCGTTTTCTAAAGAAAAACAAAGTATGGCAGGCACAGCTGTTTTATATCCTGCTGGCCATGGTGCTGGGGTATGGCATTGCCCAGTTTTTACTTCAGATCATGTGGAATCAATTACCATAGGAATGAATGTATTTGTGTGCTATAATACAAATGCTTTGAATAGCGGAGGTATGTGATATGTGGTTTTCAAAATCAGTTGGCATCGATCTAGGGACAGCCAACGTACTAATATATGTCAAGGGTGAAGGAGTCGTTTTGAATGAGCCCGCAGTCGTGGCCTTGGATGCTGAAACGAAAAAAACGTTGTCGGTAGGTCAGGAAGCAAAAGACATGCTGGGGAAAACTCCCGGAAGGATCATGGCAATCAGACCGCTAAAGGATGGTGTGATCGCTGACTTTGAGGTCACCGAGATCATGCTTCAGCATTTCATCAGAAAGCTGAAACTCAAAGGGATGTTTTCAAGACCGACTATTTTGATCTGTTGTCCATCCAATATCACCTCCGTTGAACGCAATGCCATTCGTGATGCGGCTTATCGTGCAGGAGCCAAACGAGTCTATATCGAGGAAGAACCAAAAGTGGCTGCCATCGGGGCTGGATTGGATATTTCCAAACCAAGTGGCAACATGGTCCTTGATATCGGCGGCGGTACCACGGATGTCGCGATCTTGTCTTTGGGTGAGATCGTTACCAGCACGGCATTGAAGATCGCCGGAGACAAACTGGACCAGGATATCATCAAGTATGTCAAAGAATCATACAAGCTATTGATCGGGGATCGTACTGCGGAAGAAATCAAAAAGCGCATCGGCACGGCCTGGCGCGGTTCATCGCAGGAAACAATGGAAGTCAGCGGTCGTGACTTGGTCACGGGGCTTCCTCATACGATCGTCATGAACTCGGAAGAAACGGAACTGGCCATGCGTGAAAGCTTGCAAGATATCGTAAGGGCATGCCGTACTGTATTGGAACAAACACCACCGGAGTTGTCAGCGGATATCGTTACAAGAGGCATCGTGCTTACCGGAGGCGGAGCTCTTTTAAAAGGCATGGATGAGTTGCTGATGAATGAACTCAACATTCCGGTCTATGTGGCTGAAAATTCATTGAGATGTGTTGCCGAGGGAACCGGCATCATGCTTGAAAATTTAGGATTGAAAAGATAAGGAAACTTATCTTTTTTTTTTGGAATCAGCAAACATCCTGCCAATCATCGATTAAGGAGATGATACGATGCACCAAGAATTTTTAAAATACCAAAACAAAGAGACCTATCAGGACAAACAAGAAATGGTCATGAAGTATGCATTGATCTACCATCAGTACATGATGAAGTTACCGATGAAAATCGCGATGATGGAGTGCCTTAGCGGTACCAATCGACTCCAGCGATCTGATCCAACCTACCTTCAACAAGCTGTTTCATTGTTACGCATCGGTGACGTATGCTACATCGACTATGGTCAGGCATACACCTATGAGGCCGGATTCCAACATTTTGGAGTTATATTATCGATCGTTTCTAACAAAGTCTTCGTTGTACCGATGACTTCAAACCAACAGACCTTCACCAAAGCAGATCCGACGATGGATTATCCATTGCCACACATATTCCAACTGGGATTGATCGATGGGTTGACCAAACCATCGGTATGTTTTCTCAATGATGCCAAGTTTATCAACAAAGCCAGGATCATCAGTGTCAAAGGTCATATCGATGTTGAAAGTCTGCTTTTCAAACGGTTGAGAAAAAGGGTGTTTGAGACGATTTTCAAATAAGTGAGCTTCGTTTTGGTATAATAGATTGGGTGATGAAATGTTCGAACGTTTGGAAGGTCGCTGGATCGTAGCTGTTTCCGGACATAGTGATTCCATGGCACTGTTATCCATGTGCATCGAAAAAGAGATGGACATCGTGGCTTGTATTATCCATTATCATGTCCGATCGGAAGCAGATCAAGAAGTGGCATATGTCACATCCTTTTGTCATGACATAGGAGTCAACTTGGTCGTGATCGATGCACCGTTGTTGACATCCAACTTTCAACAACAAGCACGGACTTTCCGTTATCGACAGTTTGCTGAGCTGGTAGAAAAATATGATGCTCTTGGGGTTTTGACTGCACATCATCAAGATGACATGATCGAAACGTACCTCTGGCAAAAAAACCGAGACCACCGAGTCAATCATTATGGCATTAAAGAGACGGCGATGATCGAAGGTGTTTTGGTACATCGTCCACTTTTGCATGTATCCAAAAAGGACATCCTTTACTACAATGAACAACATGATATCCGATATTTTGAAGACACTACCAACACTGACATGAAATACGAACGTAACCGCATTCGAAGGATGCTTGATGATGTCGATGAAAAAACAAAAGCAGAGATCCTGAAAGAGTGTCAGCAACGGCAGAACCTGCTTCAGGATCAACGCATGCGCTTGGAAAAATTGTTGGACGACACGCTCGATATCGATGCATTATTGGCATTGGAGCAGTCAGATCAGTTGGAACTGGTTTGGATGTTTTTGATACAAAACGATTATCCACATTCTGTATCAAAAAACATGATCATCGAGTTGATCAGACAACTCAAGCAAAACAAGACAGGTTGGATTCCATTGAAAGATGACTTGGCATGGTACTATCAATCCAATCGATTGGGCTTGATCACGAAAAAAGACTGTCAATATAGGTACACTTTTGATACAATAAAGGACGTAAAAACTCCGTTTTTTACCATTTTGAGTGAAAGTGATCAAGACATGGGGGTCCATGTAAAAGAGGATGACTTTCCGATCACCATCCGCAATTTCGAGCCAGGTGACAAAATGCATGTCAAAGTCGGACATCGGAAGTTGAAAAGTTGGTTCAATCAAGAAAAGATACCATGGCATCAACGCTCCTGCTGGCCTGTTGTTTTAAACAGAAAAGACGAGATCATCTATGTTGTGGGATGGGGCTGTGACATCAATCATAGCACTAACAATCCCAATTTATTTGTGCTAAAATAAGGAATACACG
>CALFEZ010000137.1 GCA_937957895.1 uncultured Erysipelotrichaceae bacterium | reverse complement strand
GTTGGCAAATGCTCAACGATGCTCTGAGTGATGTTGATCGAGTTTGCAGCAAAAGCTTCAAACCCCGTTATAAGAAATTTCATGAAGTGCTCCTTATAAAAAGGATCCTGAGATCCTTTTGCTTGGTCAGTGATCGTTTAAGAAAGAGTACGTATCTTTGGCGATCATCAGTTCTTCGTTGGTGCCGATCACATATGACTTGATGCTTGAGTCATCGGCCGTGATTTCAAAAAAGGATCCTCTTTGTCGGTTTTTATCGACATCGACTTTGATATTGAATGCAGGTTTGAGATAGTCGAGAACCATTTGTCGTATATAGAATGCATTCTCACCGACACCGGCAGTGAAGATGATCAAATCGCATCCTCCAAGCTGTGCGATGTAGGAACCGATGGTGCTGCCGATCCGTTGGACATACATGTTCATTGCCAACACGGCATGAGGTTCTCCTTGATCGTATGCGGCTTTGATGTCTCTCATGTCGGAAGAGAGCATGGAAATCCCGACCAATCCGGATTTGCGGTTGAAAATATTGATGGCCTCATCCGGATTGAGCCCCTCAGCTTTTTGGATGAATGGAATGATGGCAGGATCGATGTCTCCGCTTCGGGTACCCATCATGATTCCAGCTAAGGGAGTGAATCCCATAGAAGTGTTGATGCATTTGCCATCCAACACGGCAGATATCGATGCTCCGTTGCCTAGGTGACAGCTTATGATCCTATGAGTGTCCTTGCTGGGTAGGTTTTTGATAGCTTGTTGGCTCACATATTGATGCGATGTCCCGTGGAACCCATATTTTCGTATCTTGTGTTTCTGATAAAAGTCATAGGGAATCGGATACATGTATGTCTCAGGTTTGATCGTTTGATGAAATGCCGTGTCAAACACCGCTACTTGCATCACCTCAGGCAACAGTTCCTTGATGACCTGATAACCAAGCAGGTTAGCGGGATTGTGCAGAGGAGCCAACTGGATGTAATCCTCGATATCCTTTGCCACGGTATCGTCGATGATGACGGATGAAGCATACTTTTCTCCGCCATGTACGATTCTATGACCGACAGCCATGATCTGATCGACATTATCGATGATTTTCTCCTGCAACAACATCTCAAAGAAAACTTCGATGGCTTGATGATGGTTTTTGAAGTCTTGATTCCTTTTTATTTCCTGTCCGTTGAATTTCAGATTGACGATGCCATCGCTCAACCCGATCCTCTCAAAAAGGCCATTGCACAATACGGTCTCAGAAGGCATGTCAAAAAGTTGCGCCTTGCAGGACGAACTGCCTGAGTTCAATGATAGAATGAGTGTCATGATTGTTTCTCCATCTTGATGATATGTGTATATACCGCTTTACAACTTTAGTTTAACGAGCAAAGCATGATGCGTCAACCATAATCTAGAAATAAGATCGAAGAATGCTGAGCACTTTTCGAACCTTTCGAAATGGTGTTATTCTCAACTTTAGCTTCCTTCAATGCATGTTTGTTCGTTATGCATTATCGATGTATAATCCATGTATAATGAAAACAGAAACACAGAGATAACACCAACTGCATTTCGATAGCTTCATTGCAACCATTGCGTATGAGAAAATCAATAAACTGTTCATACCATAATGAATTTTGACGTTAAAGATCAATCCAAGTTGATTATATGATGGGATGCAAGGTATGATCTCTCTGATGTGTCTAAGTGAGAAAATATGCCTTTAGTAGACAGAATCATGGGAGGATTTCTTATGTTAAAAAAAACAGGGCTATACATAGCAATATTATCGTTGGTGATATCTCTTACAGCTTGTAATCAAAATCAAATAAACAAATCAGCTCAAGGTATCACGGATACAGAAGTGCTCATTGCTAATTGTGCTACTACATCAGGAGAGTTCGCGATTTCAGGAATACCTTTTATAGCGGGGATTCAAGCATATTTGGATAAAGTCAATGCTGATGGTGGTATTGATGGTCGTATCATCACATTTTTGCACCAAGATGATGAACACGATCCGAACAAGGGCAAAGCATGCATCGAACATATGGTGGAAACAGAAAAAGTATTTGCTATTGTTGGCCACTTTGGTAGATCAGTGATAAGTACCACATTGGAAGATCTGAAAAATTACGGGATACCATCGGTGTATTTTGCTGCGGGCATAGGACAGCTTTATAACAGCAACGCAACTGGACGTGATAAAGGAATCATGCCTGTGCAACCGATATTTATCACAGAAGGTCAACTTATGATTGCACGGGCAGTGGGGTATTTCAAAGCTCAGAAAATCGGTATCATCCACTCTGATGATGATGTAGGGAAAGACCTTTTCAGTGGAGCTAAAAGTATGGCAGATGAGTTGGGTGTTCAGTTAGTGGATGCACAAGTCATTTCTGAAGCAACTGATGTTTCAACTGCTATCAGCATTATGAAAGATGCCAACGTCGATTTTATCATCGGTGCAGCCATCCAGAATACGATCTCGACAATCATAAGTGAAATGGTAAAACAATCCGTTAATGTGGATTTGATCACATCATATGTCAATGTATCTCCTCTTATCGTTCAATCATTTATGAATGACACCAAAGGGAAGTTTAATGTATATGGTAATGGGTGGATCTCATTTGAGGGAGATCGTATGCATAGTTTGACAGAATATGCAGTTGCATTGCCAGAATATGCAGATAACGCATATGCTTTGACAGGGTGGATAGCTGCGCATTTCTTTATAGAAGGCCTCCGTCGTTTAAAAGGACAAGAGATCATCACGTGGGATGGATATATTGAAGCTATGGAAAGTGATCCAATTCAAAATCCATTTGGGGGCTTTGTTGATTTTAAAGGTGGGAAACGTATTGGAACTCAAGAAATGAACTTGTTGAAAGTCAATCCAAACGAACCAACTTTATGGGAAATCGTGGATGAACTACGCTCAATAGATGATTTGCTTGGTCGGTAGATGAACAAGTGAAGTGTCAGATCATTTTGATAAAGGGTTTATGTGGTTTTGAAGTAATAAGCGATCAAGTTGATCACATGTTCGATAGAATTTCCAAAACGTTGTTTTGGGGTAGTGCACGTGGTATCATTGAAAGCAACTAAGATCCATCGTGTAAAAACTCAAATCTATACATCGAGATTCAAGTAATTCTGAACCTGATCATTTCGATATATAGAGACACTCGGGAAAAGGAGCATCATGTTATTTCTGCCGACAATATCACAACAAAGATCAAAAACTATCGTGTTGGCATCCGCTTCCAAACGAAGACAGGAGCTGTTGCAGGCTAAGAATGTGGTTTTTGATATTGTTGCTCCCAATGTGGATGAACACATCGAAAATGGAATACCACTTACGCAAGCGATCGAAAAACTTGCCTGGACCAAAGCACGGCAAGTATACCAGCAATACCCCGATGCCATCGTGATCGGTGCGGATACCGTTGTGGTATGTGAAGAAGAGATATTGGGTAAACCAAACAACCGGCAAGAAGTCATCGATATGCTTGAGAAACTTTCCAACAAAACACATAGCGTGATCACGGGGGTTTGCATCATCGATCAGGGCTATCCGCATATCTTTCACGAAATCACCAAAGTGACGTTTGTTGCATTATCAAAACAACAGATCGAGCAATATGCAGATACCGATGAACCATATGACAAAGCAGGCAGCTACGCCATCCAAGGTTCAGCTGCGAAGTTTGTCAAATCATACGAGGGTGATTATGATAATGTTGTAGGACTCCCGGTTATGAAAGTATTGGAACATCTTCAAAAAATACTTTAAAGGGTTGCAAATTCGTTTCTTATTGCTTATTATATAAATTGCGCAAGCCGCCATAGTTCAATGGTAAAACGGAGCAATGGTAATGCTCAGTTCCCAGTTCAATTCTGGGTGGCGGCACCATGTTGAATATTACGCACGAAGTCGTGCGTTTTTATTATACGAGCGCTCTAAAAGATGTGTGTGGTATATGATAAAATGATATCGAAAGAAAAGTGGGGTAATTATGAACACATTGACCTTGGTCATATTGGCTGCAGGGTTGGGCAGTCGATATGGTGGATTGAAACAAATCGAACCTGTTGGAAGCAACCAGGAGAGTATCATTGATTTTTCAATTTATGATGCCATCAAAGCGGGATTTGATCGGATCGTATTGATCATCAAACCAGAACATGAAGAAGCATTTGAACGGACACTTGTCAGCAAAATCAGACCGTTTGTCAAAGTGGATTATGCATATCAGACCATGGATGATATTCCCGTGATGATTTCCATACCTCAGGAGCGGATCAAGCCTTGGGGTACCACCCATGCCACACTGTCTGTGCGAAACATCGTAAGTGAACCATTTGCCATCATCAATGCGGATGATTACTACGGTAAGGAAGCCTTTGTTTCCATGGCATCCTTCTTGAAAAAAGATGTAGATGAAACGACATTTTCGATGATTGGATACCGACTAAAGAACACAACCACCGATCATGGGGCTGTGACCCGAGCAGTGTGTCACAGTGAAGAAGATCATCTGAAGCGGATCGTTGAGATACAGAAGATATCAAAGATGGAAGATGGTTTCTATTATGAAAATGAACAGGGGCACTGGGTGAGTGTCGATCCTGAAGCGTTGGTTTCGATGAATTTTTGGGGTCTTCATCCATCGGTCTTCGAAGTATTCCGAGATATTTTCAGTGATTTCTTGATGACCCAGGTAGCACAAGATCCACTCAAAGCGGAACATGTGATACCAACAGCTATTGGAGAAGCCTTGCATAACGAAAAGATCAACGTCAAAGTCATCCCTAGTAATGACCAATGGTATGGAATCACTTACAAAGAAGACAGGCCTCAGATCGTTGAAGCATTGAAGAAAATGAAAAAACAGGGAAAATATCCGTTTGATTTATGGAAGAGATAGAAACTTGAACGCAAGTTTCTATTTTTATCACCAAAGACCACTTTGTGTGTTTATTGGTTGTTTTAAGATAATAATCGGTCAATAAGACGTGAAAAAAACTTGAAATGATATATAATAATGCAGTGTCAACGAACATGAAAAACGATACTTTTATAAACAAAGCAACAAAAGACATACTGGCGACCATCGTCGTTTTTTCAGCTTTTTCGGTATGGCTTTTGGGATTTCTCTTTGAGCCGATCCTGTTTGTTCAACTATTTGGTGTCGATGTCGATGTTTTTGATTTGACATTGATCATGATCTTTACTCACGGTATTGGTTTTTTGTTTTGGATCTTCACCATGACATCAGCCATCATTGCCAAACGTATATTGTTGGGTAGCATAGGGGTCGTCGTGTTGTTTGGGTGGATGAATCTTTTTGATATTGGAATCTTTAGGATGATAGGATACATCCTTTCTGGGTTTATCATAAGTGGGACTATCGTAAGCAGTGCATATTTCATCAAGTTTGTTTCCACCAAAAAACAACGCTTCATGATGGTTGCAGGTGTTTTGGTGATGACTCATATTCTGTTGATGATCAAAGATTGGATCTTGTTGATCCACGGAGATTTGGCAGCGTACTATTTCGCATTGTCCATGATCATGATCTCATTGTTAGGAGCATTTTATTTATCTTCTCTGCCAATCAAAGACCGTTCTTTATCTTCCTTTGCGAATAAGCTCCATAATCACACCCGCAAAGACATGCTTGTTTTATCGATGCTCATTTTTTTCATTACCATCAATGGAGGACTGCTTATGCAGTTTGTTTTCCCCAGTTATCATCATCTGGGGACTTTTGTTGGGATGTATTGGCTATGGCCTTATGTGTTAGGAGTTGTTGTGTTCGTTTGGCTGTTTCGAAAGTTCCATCGTGGTAATCTAGTTAATATTTCGGTAGCACTCATTGGGATGTCGTTGATAGGTTATTTGATACTGCCTCAAACAATGATTGGTTTTCTTTTGGTCATGACCCTCTTGATGTTGCCTTTGGGAGCACTCGATCTTTTTTGGTGGGGAACTCTGGGGGAGATGATAGAGTACACGATATTTCCCGGGAAAATTTTCGGAATGGGTTTGTTTGCCAATGTCATGGGAGTATTTGTCGGAAGTTTTGTCGGGTTGGCATTGCTCCGATCGGATGACAGTATTCTGTTTGTTGTGTCATTTGCACTAACCAGTGTCTTTGTGGTGATCATGTTGTATCCTCTGATAAGTCAAGTGCTTAGCCAAAAGGGATACTTGGCGATGGATTTTAGCGATAAGGAAGAAGAAGGTTTTTTACGTTCAAACAATCCAGCCATCAATGAGATGATCCAAGGGATGTCTTCAAGAGAACAAGAAATCATCCGATTGTTGTGTCAAGGCAAAACATACAAAATGATCGCTGAGCAGCTACATATCAGCATCAACACCGTGAAATTCCATATCAAAGGTATCTATGGCAAGTTTGATGTCACTTCACGATTTGAATTACTGAATCTGCTTGAAGAAGGAAACGAACAAACATGAAAACTACCCACAATGGGTAGTGACAATAAAAGTACAATCGCTTAAACTTCAATCATGTTTGAAGTATTTTGTCATTGGTCGACTTGTAAAAGGCTGATCAGGACGGTATGACAAGCTTCACACACATTCGACAAGCCATCGAAAAAATGGATATCCACATCTGACAAATAAACGTCAGAAAAGGTTGGGGGATTTGCGCGTTGTCATAACGAGCAAATGATGGTTCCGTTTGGACCATCATAGGGATAAGAAGTAGCCAGGGTGCCTGGCTATTTTTTATTACAAAGATTCGATGAATGACCGAATGATTTGAAATGAGGATAAAAATGTAGCGATCGAACTGAAAACATTAGCCATGATCACCACGAGTAATACTTTGATGAATCGGTTTTTTAGCATGGATCTTACTTTTAAAACATCATCTGAAATGGTCTGTAAGTCCCTGACGGTTGGTTTGTTGATGAGTGCTTCGACCAATCCGGCAAACCATCCGGCTGCAAGCAGTGGACTCAGTGAACTGATCGGCGCGACCACAAAAGCTGTCAAGATCGTCAACGGATGAGCCATTACCAATGCGGTTCCGATCGCAGAGAGCGTTCCATTGAGCAAAATCCAGGTCTTGACTTGTTGCCAACCTACATCCGGATCGATCGAAAACGTCAATCCGACTATGATGATCAAACTCAAAGGGATCAGCCATCCGATCCACTTTGAAAATGGCTTCTTTGGGGGGATGGTTTCCAACTCTCTGATACTGTGTGTTTCAAACAAGGCTTTTTTGATGCCTTCGACATGGGCAGCACCCACTACGGCTAATATACGGTTAGGTCCGGTACGCATGATCTTGGTCGCCATGTAACGATCGCGCTCATCGATCAATGTCGTTTTGATCGATCCGTACTTCCCTTGGATATGCAGCAAAGCTTGTTCGATCATGTCTGCTTGTTTGAGTTCTTCTAGTTGTTGTTGTGTGATCTCTTCATTGACGAACATCGAAGCGATCAATTCCACCAGTAAGTTTATTTTCTCTTTCAGTTTGAGAGAACGCCAGATCCTGGAGAATGTGATTTGAACAGGTCTATCGATGTATCGTATGGGAATGTTTTTTTCTTTTGCCAAAGACATGGCTGTGATCATTTCCGCACCCAAAGGTACATCCAGGTTCTGTGCGATCTTTTTCTGATAATTGCCTAAG
Source organism: uncultured Erysipelotrichaceae bacterium (assembly GCA_937957895.1). GTDB lineage: Bacteria > Bacillota_I > Bacilli_A > Erysipelotrichales > Erysipelotrichaceae > UBA6182. The sequence continues at coordinate 4,524 of CALFEZ010000137.1, read as the reverse complement.
ATCATATTTGCAAGCAGATGGAATGTTTGTTTCTTTTTGATGACGGAGATGATATCGGTGGTCTCCCATTGCTGGGGGTCCAATATGGAGTCAGCTCGTTTTTGATCCAGCTCCACACAAACCGTTTCAGGCTGGTATGTTTCGATGGCTGTTTTCACGTCTTCCACGCTTTGTTTGGAGACGTGGGCTGTCTTGACCAAGATAACTGTTTTGTTTTTGACTTGGATGCTTTCGATCGTGTGACTCATAATGCCTTCTTTCATAGTAAGATGTATTTATAGTACCATAACAAGAGCATACAGAGAATATGATAGAACAATGTTTTCCAGCTTCATCACAGAAGGATGACATAGAAGAAAAGCATGGAAATGCGTGATTTTTATGTGATAAGTAATCACTGAGAATTTCTGATTTTGTGCTATAATTAAGGATACTTAAGGAGGCTTGCTTATGCTCAATTATGCAACTGTCCAAACGATCATCCAATCACTTCGCGTATTCTTGGATATCATGGTGATGTGGATATTGTTATACTACACGATGAAAATCGTTCGCAACAACTCACGAACGATCCAGATATTCAAGGGCATCATTTTGGTATTGGTCGTTCGCGCCGCTGCGGTGTTTTTTGGATTTAGAACCGTAGCATGGATGGCTGATATGTTTGTGACGTGGGGCTTTTTGGCGATCATCATCATATTCCAGCCTGAGATCCGTTCTCTGCTTGAAAAACTTGGAAAATCCAGTGTCTTTACCAAACTATCAACATTGACCGGCACGGAAAAAGAGCAGCTTGTCGATGAGCTGGTAATGGCTGTTACACAAATGAGTGAAGATCGTATAGGAGCATTGATCACCATTGAGCAATCACAGTCTCTGATCGACTATATTCGAACGGGATCTCCGATGAATTCGATCGTCACATCCGATGTCTTACGATCAATATTCTCAACATCAACACCGATCCACGATGGTGCAGTCATCATCCAGGGAGATCGCATCTCTTGCGCATCAGCGTATTTCCCACCGACTAATCTTGAACTTCCATCTCGTTATGGAGCAAGACATCGTGCTGCTTTGGGCATTAGTGAAATCACAGATTCGATCACGATCGTGGTATCTGAGGAGACAGGAAGGATATCGATCGCGGAAGAAGGAAGCCTCATCCCGATGACAGAGAAAAAACTTCGTGAATATCTAAATAAAATGATCATCGAGGAAGAAGTTGACATCGAAATCAGAAAAGATCGAAGCAAACGCAGTTTCTTTACATCAAAGGAACCTGTTGAAATAGTCGTTGAAGATGAGTCCGGTATGGCAGGTGCATCTCAACCTGAAGTGCAAAAATCTGATCCACTTCTTAAACGCATCTTCCTTAAAAGAGAATCAGCAAAAAAAGAATCAAAGGTGAAGGAAGAGACAAGTACTGAGGATGATAAAGCCATACAACCTCAACAGAGCACAAAAAAGAAAAGAAAAAGAACAATCATAGATGAGAAATCCTCAAGCCAGGAAAATAGTTATACTGAGGTAGAATCGAAAGAGGAACCTCAGATCGAAGGGTCATCCGAGCAAATCACTGAAGTATCGCAAGATACGGCAGACGAGCTCTTGGATTCATTGAAGCTGGAGTATAGCGAAGGCAAAGAGGATGACAAGGAAGGAGGCGAACAGAAATGACAAAAAAGCAACAAGAGTTCAAAACTTCTGAAGACAAAACTGAATTAGCAAAACAAATCGCCTCTAGAAGCAACAAAGTTGTCAAGACGTATGCCAATGTTGAAACATCCGTCATGCGTGTCGTCAGATGGTTGTCATCTGTTATCGACAAGTTACTTTTCAATCACCGATATGGCAAGATCGTTTCTTTGGTGTTGGCCATATTGATCTATACGACTGTCAACTATGGAGGGGAAGGCTTTTTTGATACAGGTGTTTCCGGGTCTGGAGATACCATCAGTAACATCCCACTTACAGTGATCGCAAATGATGAGGTGTACGAAGTCAGTGGCTTACCTGAAACTGTCAATGCACTTGTAGTAGGTGACATGGCAGATATCCAATTGACCAAAAATCAAGGCGGCTATCAAGTAGTAGCTGATTTGACGGGGTTGACCGAAGGTACTCACCAAGTCAATCTTGTCCCACAGAACTTCTCTCCTAGAGTCAGTGTTGCGATAAATCCTTCCACGGCGATCGTGACCATCCAAAGGAAAATTTCTGCCAGATTCTTGCTAGATTATGATTTTGTCAATGTCAACAAGATGGATCTGGAATATGTTCTTTCTGAACCACGTTTGGAAATCAATGAGATCATCGTTCGTGCAGCTGCCAATACCATCGAAAGCATTGCGTTTGTCAAAGCATTCATCGATGTGACGGGAGTGACGGAAAGCTTCACCAAAGAAGTACCGATCGTGGCATACGATCAAGAGGGAAGAAGACTGAATGTCGATATCATCCCTTCGGCTGTTCGTGTGAGTGTCAATGTATCTTCTCCAAACAAAACAGTACCGGTCGTGATCGACCCGGTTGGTGAGATACCCAATGGCAGAGCCATCGAGTCAGTGGTCCTGGATCATGAATCAGTGACATTGTTTGCTCCTGATTCCGTATTGGCGCGGATCGAGGAGCTCAGGATTCCCATCAATGCAACCACTCTTACCAGTGATACGAGTCTGGTATACACCATTACTCTTCCGACCGGTGTCAGAAAATCAAGTGTTACTAAAATCAACATGGAAATCAAACTGACGGAAGGTGTACGCAGGGTCTTCAACAATGTACCGATCAACTATCGTTATAACAATGCAGGATATCGATTCACGTTGCTGGATCCAGCGGATGCCAACACGGATGTAGAAGTCTTTGGCTCAGCTCAATTGATCGAATCCTTGACGATCGATGATATCCAAGTATACATTGATATGTTTGATATCGAACTTGGCGAGCAGACCGTTCCATTGTTTGTGGAAGGACCATCGTCATTGATCCAATACAGCACTTCAAAATCAGAAATACAGATCAACGTGATCAGATAGAAAGGTTTATCATGGGAAGATATTTCGGTACTGACGGTATCAGAGGTGAGGCAAACAAAACCCTCACAGTTCATACCGCGTTTAAAATCGGTCATTTTTTGGGTAATCATTTCAAAGCTGATGATAAGGGGAATATCGTGATCGCAAAGGATACGAGAATCTCTTCGTCCATGCTTGAGCATGCTTTGGTTGCCGGCATTTGCAGCGGAGGGTCTAACGCCTTCCTGCTTGGTGTGGCACCGACACCTGCTGTTGCTTATCTTACAAAAAACAAAGACTTCGGTTGTGGCGTGATGATCTCGGCATCCCATAATCCTTACTATGATAATGGGATCAAGATTTTTGATCATTCCGGCACGAAAATAACAGATGACATGGAAGCTCGATTGGAAGATTTCATCGATGATGAGTATCACTTGCCGTTGGCATCTGACACCATGATCGGAGAATGCTTCGATTACACACATGGTTTGGATGATTACCTTCAATGGATGAAGAATCTTTTTGATATTGATTTAAAGGGGTACAAGATCGTCATAGACAGTGCCAACGGGAGCGCTACAACGACAGCCAAGCGATTGTTGCAGATGATGAATGCAGAGGTCATCTCACTGTATGATCAGCCAAATGGAGTAAACATCAACAACCACTGTGGTTCGACTCATCCGGAGAATCTGCAAAAAGCGGTATTGAAACATCAAGCGAATGTCGGATTTGCGTTTGATGGTGATGCTGATCGCTTGATCGCTGTGGACGAAAAAGGGCAGCTTGTGGATGGAGATAAGATCATGTATGCATGTGGTGTGTATCTCAATCGTAAAAAGCAACTTAAAAAGAATACGGTCGTCGCAACCGTCATGTCCAACTTAGGACTATTCAAGGCACTGAACCAAATGAACATATCAGTGGTTCAAACTCAAGTAGGGGACAAGTATGTTTATCAACAGATGATCCAAGACGATTATACCCTTGGTGGAGAACAGTCGGGTCATATCATTTTTAAGGATCTGGCAACTACCGGTGATGGTCTATTAACAGCTGTCAAACTGGCAGAAGCGATCGTAAGCAGCAAGCTTTCATTGTCTAAGATTGTAGAGCCATGCATATCGTTTCCCCAGGTATTGAAAAACGTACCTGTTAAAGACAAGAAAAGAGTGCTTGATGATGATGAGATCGCTTCTCTGATCGATTCGATCAATGGTGAACTCAATGATTCCGGTCGCATCTTGGTGAGACCTTCGGGTACCGAATCTTTGATACGTGTCATGGTGGAAGCTGATGAGATCGACAAATGTCATCAACACGTCGATCGTGTCATCGATTTGATCATAACGAAAGGACTTTAAGCAGTCCTTTTTTGATATAATGTGGGTATGGTGAACACTATGAAACATGTCATTTGTGTTGTTGAGGATGAAAAAGACCTTAACGAACTGGTCAAAAGGTATTTAGAGAAAGAGAATTACGAAGTTCGATCATATCT
>CALFEZ010000136.1 GCA_937957895.1 uncultured Erysipelotrichaceae bacterium | reverse complement strand
AAACAAAGTCGTATCATCCAATGGAGGTGCTTCATTGATGAAAGATCCAACACTGGCCTATGATATCGTCAGTGCCATCAAACAAGTCATCCAAAAACCACTCACCGTCAAGATCAGAACGGGGTGGGATGAAAACCATAAAAATGCAGTAGCATTTGCCAAGATGCTGGAAAAAGCAGGGGCGGATGCTATCGCGATCCATGGCAGGACACGCTCAAAAATGTATTCAGGTGCAGTCGATCTGCAAACGATCGCAGATGTCAAGGCTGCCGTATCCATTCCTGTCATTGGAAATGGAGATGTCGTGGATGGACCAAGTGCCAAAAACATGCTTGAAAAGACGAAGGTCGATGCGATCATGTTGGCAAGAGCGGTTTGGGGACAACCATGGATCGTCAAAGAAGTGATCGATCATTTGAATGGAAACCCGTATTATCTTTCATTGCAGGAGCGGTTTGCGATCACGATCGAGCATGCTCTGGCATTGATCGATCTAAAGGGAGAAAAGACTGCCATCAAAGAAATGAGAAGCCACGGTACCATGGCACTCAAAGGGTACCCGCATTCACATCGTGTCAAAGAGAAGATCGCAAATGCATCCACATTCGATGAGTTTGCGAGTATCTTGGACACATACCTACAACACTTACAGCAGGAGGGGCTAGCATGACACAGGAACTTAACGATCAGCAGATAGCACGAAGAGAGAAAGTAAACAGACTCAAAGAAATGGGTATCGATCCCTTTGGCAGTGCTTTTGAAAGAACCAGCAACACCAAAGCGATCAAAGATGCTTATGATGCTTTAGACAAAGACCAACTTAGTGAACTGGATCATGCAGTGAAGATTGCAGGTCGTGTCATGACCAAACGACTGATGGGGAAGGCAGGATTCATGCATATCCAAGATCAATTTGGTCAAATCCAGATCTATGTTCGTAAAGACACGGTCGGGGATATGTGGTTTGAATACTTTGACATGCTTGATCTGGGTGATATCGTGGGTGTGGAAGGTGTGGTGTTTCGTACCAATCACGGTGAACTTTCCATCAAAGCCACACAGTTGACCCATCTGACGAAAGCATTGCGTCCGCTGCCTGATACGTTTCATGGCTTGCATGATGTG
>CALFEZ010000135.1 GCA_937957895.1 uncultured Erysipelotrichaceae bacterium | reverse complement strand
GCTTCTATGACTCTTTCATCGGCCATCAGATGATTGGTTCCCGGTTGCCCCCCAGGTAAAAACAACATGTCATATTCCATCAAGTCAGAATCAAGAAGACCATCAGCGATCACCTTGATGTGATGCGATCCCGTCACTTGGATCTGATCGATCGCGATCAAATCGACATGGATGTTCGCACGCCGCAAGATGTCTACCGTTTGCAGTGCTTCTGTCTCTTCAAATCCATCAGCCAATAAACAAACGACTTTTTTCATTGTATCACTTCCTTTACTCTATTTTATCAAAACCATCGTTCTTTTCCAATGCAACGGCTCATCACATCATAAAAACATCATCCCTTGGATGATGTTTGTTGTTGTATTTTATCGATCGCCCGATCATGCCTTTTTCCAAGGAGTATCAATGACGTAATGGCTCCTATGATGGCATATAGCATATCGTACTGTGTATCCCAAATGTCTCCTTGCATGTCAAGGATGTATTCCTGTGTTTGACTGGTCACGGAAGCCGCAAAGAACTCTGCCAGTTCATAAAATGCGCTGAAAGCCAATGCAAGTGCCACCAAAATAAACGACAATGCTTTGGTGCGATGAAGAAAGCCTTTTCTGATAAAAAACTCCTTAAACAGCATCACCGGTACGAATCCTTGGGCAAAATGCCCAAGACGATCGTAATGATTTCGGGAATGATCGAACACTTCTTTCAAATACTCAAACAATGGATTGTATGTGTATGTATACCTTGCCCCAATCATCAAAATGATAGCCCAGATCAATCCCCAGAAATACACCATGGTTGTAAAGGTGAAACGTTTGTATGTAAAGATAAAAACCGCTGAGACCAACACGATCGGTGCACTCAATGCATACCAACCAAAGGTATCAAGATGATCGATGTAAGACCAAACAAAAACCAGCAGCCCAATGACAAGAAACGTTAAGTGTACGTGCGATGCTTTCCACTTCATACAACTACCTCCACAGTGCTCATCATGATTGACCATGATATTGTGATTATCTTAACACATTATACAGCGTGATATACGATAAAGATATACCATCAAGACAACTTTTTGTAGCAACCACAAAATATATAAGACCGATCACTGATCGGTCAAGGTTGTCTGAATCGTGCAAGTTGTTTGGACATGGCACTCAGTTTTTGCTCATCTACTTTGACTAGCTGGAGCCCATCTTTGACAAACGATGTTTTGCAGCTGCTGTGTACTTGACGACATCCTGTCTTTTCTATCACTTCTACAACATTTTCAGCTCGAATTCCACCACCAGCCAGGATCTCGATGTCTTTTTGATACTTTTGATTCAATGCATGAAGGGTATTGAATCCCTTTTGGATGTCCCCTTGATGGTTTCCTCCTTCACTTAGCACCCGATCCACTTTCACTTCGATGAGTTTTACAAGAGATCGTTCGATATTCTTTGTTTGATCAAATGCCTTGTGAAAAATTGCTTCTTTTCCATATAAATGGACCAACTGCGTCATTTGTTGCGTCAAAGACAGATCGATCTCATTATGTTGGTCAAGAAATCCAAAAACGATGCCATCCGCTCCTGCTTCAAGCAGGGCTTTTGCATCCTCAAACATGATTGCAATGTCGTGTTTGCCATAGCAAAAACCATGTGCATGAGGCCGGACCATGCACACTGTGGGTATCGCTGTAAGAGCACGCAAACTTTTAAGCATCCCGATCGTTGGGGTCAACCCTCCCAACTCCATTGCGCTGGTAAGCTCTATGCGATCTACAGGATATTTATCAACAAGCTCAACATCATCGATATTACCGACGCACACTTCGAACAGTATTTTACTCATGATCACTCCTATGAATCTGTTTATTGTCTTGTTTTTACCAAAGCCATCACTTCATCCAAAGATGGCATTGCTTCTTGAGCACCGATTTTGGTCGTAGTCAGTGCTCCCGTTGCATTGGCGATGGTCAGTGCCTGCCTGATTTCAACACCTTTGGCAAGTTGTGCGGCCAAAGCACCGCTGAATGCATCTCCGGCAGCGGTCGTGTCGATGGCATTCACTTTGAAGCTTTCGACTCGGATTTCCTGATCATCTGTTTTGAAATAGCACCCTCTGGCACCCAAAGTAATGATGATGTTCTTTACTCCCATGTTACGCAGGATATGTGCTCCTTTGAATGTCTCCAAAGCATTGACCAAACGCAGCAGTTCCGTCTCATTGGGTGTGATGTAGGTGACGTTTTTAAGTAGTGCCTCATCCAGCTTTTGGGCAGGTGATGGATTTAGCAATACCGGTACATTGGCTTGCTTTGCGATCTCAGCCACCTTGATTACGGTCTTCATGGGGATCTCAAGCTGAATAAGCACGATATCCGCACTCTGGATGATCTTTTTGTGTTTGAGGATCACTTCCTCCGTCAGTTGATTGTTGGCTCCCGGATACACCACGATGGTGTTTCTACCTTGGCTGTCTACATTGATAAGCGCAGTTCCCGTGGGAACATCACAAAATTCAACGTTGCTCATATCGATCCCATGAGCACTCATCGTATCAAAGATCGCATGCCCTGCGATGTCATCCCCCAACATTCCTATCATGATGACTTGATCTGAAAAGATCGATGCTGCAATAGCCTGATTGGCTCCTTTACCGCCTCCTGACATTTGATAGTCATAAGCCAGCAGTGTTTCTCCAACTACAGGCAGTTTACTCACCATGGCAGTATAATCCATGTTGATACTTCCGACGATTACGATTTTTCCCATATGATACCTCGATCTTACGTGTTGTTTGCGTATTCTTTGTTTATATTATAACGAATGTGCACCTCTTATGGAAAAAAAACATTCTTTTTCGTTCGACAATTTACAAAAAAAGAGTTTCATGGTGAAACTCTCAAAATCAAGTTGGTTGGTTTGCTTAAAGGCTGATCAAAGGACTGGATATACATATGATGGATTTCTCCTAAGATATTCGCATCCTTGCGTCCATAGGATGTCACGGTGTGATA
>CALFEZ010000134.1 GCA_937957895.1 uncultured Erysipelotrichaceae bacterium | reverse complement strand
GGCGGGGGATTTTAAATCCCCTGTGTCTACCGATTTCACCACTCGGGCATGTGCTTTTATATTTTATAACAATGCTAGTTAAAAATCAATGACCATTAGTTAAAAAACGACCGGAAAATCTCAAAATTTCGGATACTGATTGTGTTTGAGATCATGATATGCTTTAATTCTTTTAGTGATAAGAAAATGAAAGACAGACTGTATTTGACAATGGTGATGCTTACATTTGGAAGCATCGGACTGTTCATACGAAACATGAGTTTCACTTCAGCTCAAATAGCCATGGCCCGAGGAATGATCGGTGCCATGTTTATTTTTGTGTATATGATCGCATCCAAACGATCATTAGTTCCAATTGGAAGAAGGCAATGGCTTATATTGATAGTGTTGGGTGGAATGATCGGTGTCAATTGGGTATTGTTGTTTCAAGCATATCACTATTTGAGTATCGCAACATCGACAGTCATTTATTACACTGCACCTATCATGATGGTCGTCTTCGGTGTAATGCTGTTAAAAGAAAGGGTCACTTTGCTTCAAGTTGTATTTGTGTTGATCGCTCTTGTTGGGTTGGTGTTGGTTGTGGATGGTCAAGCAGAAGTAAATGAGGTTGCTTTGATAGGCATTGTATATGCTTTTGGAGCTGCGATTTTGTATGCACTTGTCATCACGGGAAATAAACTTGTGCCAAATGTGGACCCATTTGTCAAAACTTTGATCCAGTTATTAGGATCGACAGTGATTTTGCTGCCGTATGTCATCATGATCGAACCATTTGTTTGGGTTCGAGTCGGATCGATGGACTGGATTTTACTGATCATTCTTGGAATCATTCATACCGGATTGGCATATACGACGTATTTCAATGTTGTCACTCGGATCAAAAGTCAATCTGTGGCAATCATCAGCTACATAGATCCATTGTCTGCCATTGTCATGGCATCGATCTTTCTGCAGGAAATGCTCGGTGTCATACAGATCATCGGAGCAGTTTTGATCTTGGCATCAACGCTGTTGAGTGAGCTTTTGCATATAAGAAAGAAGCCGGAAGAAAATTTGTTTGAAATACAAAGAAATTTGGATGTGGATGGATTATAATAGGAACATGAAAAACAACCACGTACAGGTACCGACTCGAGACAAAATAGGATATGGCATCGGTGATTTTGGCAATGCGACTGCTATGCAAATCATCAGCTCATATTTTGTTTTTTTTATGACTGCTGTTCTTGGGATGCCTGGGACCATTGCCGGACTTGCGGTAGGCATCAGTGTTTTTTGGGATGCCTTTACTGATCCGATCATGGGCTTTTTCTCTGATTATACAAAATCAATACGATTTGGAAGACGACACTTGTATATATTGATAGGTATGATCGGTGTTTCTTCCAGCATCCTCGTTCTGTTCAACATCCCTGTGGAAATGTCTCTTCAGGCAAAAACCATCACTGTGTTTGCTTTTATCATCGTGTATAAAACATTTACGACCATGATGTTGACGCCATATGCTGCTTTGGGATCAGAGTTAGTCAAAGACTACAACGAAAGAACCCGTATCCAAAGTATCCGATCGATCTTTTTTATGATGGGGATCATTTCAACTGTTGCACTTGGCATGGCCTTGTTTTTTAAAGCCACTCCGGATTATGCCATTGGGCAGCTTAATCCCATGGCATATCGTACCATGTCGATCTTTTTCGTTGGACTGATCATCACCGTGACTTTGACCACATACTTGTCAACTAAAAAATACATACCACATCTGAATCAGTTTATTATCAAAGAACCAAGACCCAAGTTAAGCTGGAAAGTATTTTTAACTCTGTTGGAACCACTTGCCAACAAAGCTTTTGTGGCAGTAGCTGTTTGCTATGCATTGATAAATATGGCTTCAGCTTTCGTAAACAGCGTTGGTATTCATGTGTTCACTTTTACTTTTGGTTTTTCTAGTACGCTGATCGCGACTGTCCTTGGAGTTCAAATGGTTTTTAGCATCGTTTCACAACCACTTTGGATCTACCTTGTCAAAAGATACAGCAAACAAGCTGGTATCAAGATCGGGCTTGCTGTGGCATTGATTGGTAGTTTGTATTTCGTAATGTTGGTACTGATGAATCAGTCAGTACAGGGAGAGGTGATCTATTTCATCCCATATGCGATCATCGTAGGTTCTGGTACAGGAGCACTGTTTACGATACCTTACTCGATGGTGTCAGACACGATCGACTTTGATGAAATCAAAAGAGGGGTACGCAAAGAAGGGGCGTATTTTGGTTGTGTCACATTCATGTACAAAATGGCTCAAGCCGGAGCGATCTTTTTGATTGGCATCATGATCGATGTGATTGGATTTGATCCTAAACTGCCAATCCAGTCAGAAACGACGCAAATGTATCTGGGAGCCATTTTAAGTGTTGGGGTGATCTTGAGCTTTTTAGCATCAGCCTACAGCATCTCAAAATTCCCATTGAGCAAGGAAGAAACTCTCGATATCCAACAAAAACTCATGGAACATTGAATTTTGTGGATGACAACCGTGGATAGATTTTGTATAATGAAAAGGCGTTTGGAGGATTGGCCGAGCGGTTTAAGGCACCATCTTGGAAAGGTGGCGAAGTGAAAGCTTCCGTGAGTTCGAATCTCATGTCCTCCGCCAGAAAACGAAATAGCTCACTTACTAGTGAGCTTTTTTTAAGAAAAAGATCAACAAACTTTATGATGTTCGAAAAGATATGATATCATTGATGATAATCATAATTGGAGACAATATGACAGTGATACAACAAGATGTGACACAATCGACGCAGGTAAGCGAAAAGTACAAGTACATGGTGATGTATGTACTTGCTTTTTCTGTCGTTTTAACAGGATTTCTTTTTGATCCATTTGATCAAATACTTGAAGGTTTGATGCGGATATTCACTTCTCCATCCATATTGGTCAGTGACTATTTTGCGATTGGCAACATAGGTGCAGCATTTATCAATGCAGGGGTTCTGATGATCTTATCCACATCGATAGCCTACAAGGCAAGTGTGGGCATGAATGGACCCGTGATCGCGGCTGTATTGACTGTAGGGGGATTTGCCTTGTTTGGCAAGAACTTACTCAATGTATGGCCGATCATCATCGGTGTATGGCTTCATGCCAGATACCAGAAAGAGCCATTTAGTAAGTTCATTTTACCTGCCTTATTTGGCACAGCCCTTGCGCCACTGGTAAGCCAGGTATCATTTGGATTTGATTTGGTACAACCCTATGGACTATTATTGGGAGGTATTTTTGGTCTTGTTGCCGGATTTGCACTGCCTCCACTGGCGACTCACTTTGTAAGGTTCCATCAAGGATTCAACCTATACAATATCGGTTTTACATCCGGGATCATCGGAATGATCTTCATGTCCTTTTTTAGAGCATATGGTCTACAAAACCCACCTACAATGATCGTCTTAGAAGGAGAAAACGAGCGTTTGGCCATGTTTCTTGTTGTTTTCTTTCTTCTTATTTTGGCGATTGGGATCAAAAGTGAGAGAAACCCGAAACATCATTTCAACAAAATCATGAAGCAATCCGGACGACTTGTTTCTGATTTTGTCTCAACTGAGGGGTTTGGTGCTTCCATGATCAACATGGCTGTGGTGGGGTTTCTTTCTACGGCTTATGTCTGGGCTGTATGGGGTGATCTGAATGGGGCAACGATCGGAGGTATCTTTACGATCGTCGGATTCGGTGCTTTTGGTAAGCATCCCAAAAATATCCTCCCCATCTTTTTAGGCATCTATTTGGCAGCGAGTCTCAAAATCTGGGAAGTCAATGCGACCGGAGCTGTTTTGGCAGCATTGTTTGGCACAACATTGGCACCCATAGCGGGAACGTATGGCTGGCCTTATGGTATCTTGGCTGGATTTTTCCATATGGCTGTAGTCATGAATGTAGGTTTTTTGCATGGTGGTCTCAATCTTTATAATAATGGGTTTGCAGGGGGTTTTGTAGCTGCAGTCCTGGTCCCGATCATCAACTCGATCAAAAGAAATACCGAATAGGGGGATTTTACATGTCACATGAATATGAAAAAGCAGTGAAAATGCTGCAGGAAGTCATTGGTTATTTTACTCGACACAAAATCATGGAACTGGAGATGAACATATCCATGAAAGCCGATCATGCAGTGATCTCAGTAAGTGGTTTTGCTTCTTCTCAACCGGATGATCTCAAACAGTTGGACCAACAGCTTAATCATCCAAGACAACCAGAGGTAGAAGAATACTACTGGCGTTTGTTGGGAAGCAATGGAACAACAAATCAACTTCATCT
>CALFEZ010000133.1 GCA_937957895.1 uncultured Erysipelotrichaceae bacterium | reverse complement strand
GCATACTCAGGATAGCGTTTGAGCAGTTCCATGACCTCGATGAGTATTTTTTGTTGTGTCTGGGTGGTGGCATGACCCAACAAAGATGCTTCGACGATCTGTCGAAGGATGCAGGGGATGCACTCACTGTAAATGGTTGTGTTTTCTGTGGTATCGCTCATGTCGTCATCCTTTGATTGATCTTATTCTATCACATTCGATCAGATTTGGCGTGCTTGGCTGCCAGATCATGCAGTGCTTCACCTTTGAGTCGATAGACGGTCCATTCATCCATGGGAATCGCTTTTAGCTTATTGTAAAAAGCGATCGATGGTTCATTCCAATTTAGCACTGACCATTCCACTCGTTCACACCCGCGAGCAACAGCCAACTGCGCAACAAAACTCAACACATGTTTGCCATATCCACGGTTGCGATATTCGGGTTGGATGTAAACATCCTCAAGATAAAGGCCTGCTTTTCCCAAAAAAGAAGAGAAGTTGTGATAGATGATCAGAAAGCCGATGGGGATCTTTTCTTTTTCAATGAAATATACTTCTCCATGTCGATCGATAAAAAGTGATTGCATCAAATCTTCCTTGGTAGCAGTCACTTCTTCTGATAATCGTTCATAGGCTGCCAGTTGTTTGATAAAGTCCAGAATCAAAGGGATATCTTGAGTCGTCGTGGATCGTATGGTGATCATGGTGTCATGCATGGTAAAACCTCCGTCGTATTGTTAACATTGTCCATTTTTTTTGATGGAATTTCAAGTATGTCATGGATATACAAGCCAATCCGGACATGTCATAATAAGATGTGTAAAGAGAAACATAGGGGGATAAACCATGTTGGATCTGCTTTTTGTGATGGTGCTGGGATATGCCTTTGGCAATATCCAGGCTTCCTACATCCTGGGGAAACTGTTGTATAAGGTCGACATTCGCACCTTGGGCCATGGCAATGCCGGAACATCGAATGCTTTGGAGTCCGTCGGTTGGAAATTCGGTCTGATGGTGGCGATCATTGACGTTGGCAAGGGACTGGTATCGGTCTTGCTGGTCAAGTGGATTTTTGATGTTGGGTTTGATGCGGATGGGGCATTGCTTTTGTTTGTCAATGGATACAGTGCCTTTTTGGGACATATCTATCCGATCATCATGAAGTTCAAAGGCGGAAAGGGAACAGCCACGATGGTAGGGATCTTGATGGGATTTCAACCATGGCTTGGACTTGGAGCGATATTGATCATCATTTTGGTCACTTTGATCATCGACTTCGTATCGATCAGTTCGATCGTGCTTCATGTATGTGTCATTGCGGTGACATTGGTGTATGGTCTTGGATGGGAGACTACCCTGATCGCTACTTTTGGTCTGCTTTTGGCGATCTATCTGCATATACCCAACTTCAAACGGATCAAAGCAAACACGGAGGGACGTCTGTCCAATCTATTGAAAAAGAAATTCAAAAAGACATAGTCTTATACCAAAGGATGAAAGAAACATCCTTTTTTGTATAGTTGGATATGGGTGAGTGCACGATGTGAAATCCTGTCTGAGGGTGTTGACATGCATTAGTAATTATTTTATCATGTATATACAGGAGATGTGTTTAACTTATATCTACATTCAGCATTTTCGAAATATCATGGCATAGCCATGATCGTGATATTGTCCCCCCCCGAAAGCGTTTGAAAGCTCAAACGCTTTTTATCGTTCGTCTATGTCCATGTGCTCATGATATAATACGGTATGTCACGAAACTACGGAGGAAACCATCATGAAAACGATCCTGCAACATGGCAAAATCTACATCGAAGAAGGTTGTTTTAAACAAGCCATGGTTATCGAAAATGGCATCATCACGTTTGTCGGAGATGATGAAATTGCCTTGTCTTATGTCGATGATCAAACCACGATCATCGATCTTCAACAAAAAACCGTCGTACCGGGATTCAATGATTCGCATCTTCATTTTTACAGTACGGCACTAGCCTTGTCTGCCGTGGATTGTATGGGGGCCACATCGATAATGGATGTGATCGAAAGAGGGAAACACTTTCTAAAACAACATCCCGATCATCAAGGTCTGCTTTGGGGGCGTGGTTGGAATCAGGACTATTTTCAGGATGAGAAAAGGCTGATGGATCGTCATGATCTCGATCAGATATCGACAGCGATCCCAATCGTGTTTGCCAGAGCATGCGGGCATGTGGTCGCTGCCAACACCAAAGCACTGACACTTGCCAGGATCACTCCTTCTACCAAGGTCGAAGGGGGACATGTGGGTGTGGATGAAAGTGGCGAACTGACCGGGGTTCTCAGTGAAAATGCCATCAAATTGCTTGAGGTTCTAAAAGGAAAACTGACAGTATCGTATGTCATCGACCAACTGAAGAAAGTGTCCAAGGTAGCCAATGCTTATGGCATCACCTCGGTCCAGACCAATGACATCACCGTTGGTAACGATGATCATGCCATCATCGAAGAAGCATACAAAACATGGGCACGTGAGGATGCTACCGTCAAGGTGTATCATCAGATATGTTTTAAGGATCTGGATGCATTGAAAGAGCGTATCCAACAAGGGTATGATCGAGATGATCATCCATACAATCGTTATGGACCGTTGAAACTGTTTACCGATGGTTCTTTGGGAGCCAGAACCGCCTTTTTGCGTCAACCATATCATGATGATCCATCCACGGTCGGGATCCCTACCATGACCCAAAAAGAAATCAAGGATTTTGTGAAAGTGGCTCATGATGGTGATATCCAGATCGCGATGCATGCGATCGGAGACGCTGCGATGGACATGGTTTTACGAGCATATGAAACACATGTCGATCAAGAAAACATCCTTCGTCATGGGATCATCCACTGTCAGATCACTGACATGCCGATTTTACGGCGAATGAAAGATCATAACATCATGGCATACCTACAGCCGATCTTTTTGCACTATGACATGCACATTGTCGAAGATCGTGTCGGATCATCGTTGGCTGCTACTTCCTATGCTTTTTATACCATGGACAAACTTCAGATCCATGTGGCATATGGGACCGATGCTCCAGTCGAACCGATGGATGTGATCCACTGCATCCATTGTGCCGTCAATCGTCAGGATCTGCATGGATATCCCAAAGAAGGGTTTTATCCAGATGAAAAGGTCAGTGTCGAAAGTGCCATCGATCATTACACGATCGATGGGGCATATGCCAGTTTTGAAGAAACGATCAAAGGCAGACTGCTTCCGGGATATGTGGCAGATCTGGTCGTACTGGATAAGGATATCTTCAGCATCGATCCATCGGACATTCTGAGTGTCAACATCGACATGACGATGGTCGATGGCAAGATCGTATATCAGCGATAATAAAAACAAACCCTGACACATGTCAGGGTTTGTTTTATGATGATCAAGTACCGATGATCTTGATGAGCACTCTTTTTTTGCGTTTGCCGTCAAACTCACCATAGAAGATCTGTTCCCAAGGACCAAAGTCCAATCGACCTTGAGTGATGGCCACGACCACCTCTCGACCCATGATCTGTCGTTTGAGATGGGCATCGGCATTGTCTTCGTATCCGTTATGGTCGTATTGGCTGTGAGGGTGTTCCGGTGCCAAGCGTTCCAAAAAGCGTTCAAAATCACGGTGCAATCCTGATTCATCATCGTTGATGAAAACGCTGGCTGTGATGTGCATGGCATTGACCAACACAAGCCCTTCCTGGATGGTGCTTTCTTGTAGACATGCATTGACCTGTGGGGTGATGTTGATGAACTCACGACGTTGATCGGTTTCGATCCAAAGTTCTTTGCGATAAGTTTTCATGATGCCTCCTTTGATCAAAACCATGCTACCATA
>CALFEZ010000132.1 GCA_937957895.1 uncultured Erysipelotrichaceae bacterium | reverse complement strand
TTTTTCCAATGTTCGGATCGCAGCCACATCCTGAATAAGATTGCCACACTGGCCATAACCGACCGTGATGTTTTTGACACCTTGTTCAGCCGCCAGCAAACTTTCGACGATAGCCACACTATGTGAGATGCTCGGAGGCACCAACGTTCCTGTCAACGGACCAAATGGTTCCCGATTGATGCTGATGCCATGTTCTTGATATTTACCGACAAGGCGATCACAGTACTGCCAATCCGTGATCGTTTGTTGGAGTGTATGGTTTTTCGAATAAGGAATATTATACGAGATCCCGCCACCTTCAAAAGAGGTGAACCCGCCTGCCAGTGTGATCTCAGCCAACAACCTGGCATCCGGTGTGCCATGGCGTACCTGTACCGGAGCATCGACGGAAGTGACTACTTTTCGACAGGCATCGACTCCGTGATTGACAGCCGGAAAGCCATTGAGCAAAGAACGATCCTGAGCGATGCTTTCCTGGATCCCCAGTTCTGCTTCCTGATAGCGATTGTGTCGGGTATAGCTGTCGATGGTAGCTGAAAGACAGTCGGCTTTGCCATGTTTATGCAGATATTGGATCAATTCGATATGCTTATCGACAAGCGCAACCCCACATCGAGGCTGGATGAGCACTCGTTGGGATCGTTTGGCATTGATCAAAGCATCCGAAAAGTTTTGATTGGGTGATAGTGTTTGATGAAATCTGACACCATCATCAAAATCGACTTGTGCTCCGGTCTTCCATTGACGCAGCACTTCTTTTCTTACTTGTTCAAACTGTTTGTCTGTCCATTTTTTGTTTAGGATGTCCACGATCATACCTCAAATAGGTTTTCTTTGAGCAGCTGGATGGCTTGGTTGGGATAATTGATCGCCAACAAACCCATGGCTGCGATGACATAGTGTTTATCGATATAGAATCTCGAGCTGGTCGGCTTGAGACTGAGCGGATTGCGGTTATCATGCTGGGATGCCCGAAGAGCCGAGCGAACATTGAGATGGTGGATCAAAGGTCCACCGGTACCGATGACATGATTGACCAGTGTCAGATCTTTGCCAATCTGCTCATACACAGTTCCAAATGGAGTGTAATGGACCTCAAGATGCCCGGCATGTCTGGTCACGCTTTCTTTAACGGCGATCTCAGCTGCCACATCATCGAGTGTTCGCATCAGACTTGGCTCTTCCATGAATGTTTCCGGATGTTGTGTCAAGTCATCGATCATCTGCTGTACCACGGCGATCGAAGTCCCGATGACCGAAGCAACCGTCTCGATCCCAACTCCTTCTACCAGTGCAGGAAGGCTGTATCGAGCTCCCAGGTCCCCTTCCACGGTCCGTTTGACATAGGGTTCCATCAAACCTTTGATGATCACATTGCTTTGTTTGGGCTTGCCATCGGCTACGCTGTGGACGTCGGTGGTGGCACCCCCTACATCCACGATGATCAGCTCTCCGACCCCTTGATGATTGACGTTGCCTTTGGCCAGCAGTTCGGCTGCCAAAAGAACTGCCGAGGGAGTCGGCATCAGGATGTTGTCGATGGTCTGCTGGACTTTGGTAAGCCCTTTGGCTACCACGATATGCTTTAAAAAAACATCACGGATGCAGCTGCGTGCGGCATCGATGTTGAGTTGATTGATGTTGGGCATCACATTGTCGACGGCATACACTTCCCATCCACAATCCTTTAGTTGAAGGGTCACCTGATCAGCGATGGTTTTGTTGCCGGCATAGATGATGGGACAGCGATGTAAAAGCGAACACAATCGCTGGGTATTGGTAAGAACGACAGTCTGATTACCACCATCGATCCCTCCGGTAAAGAGAATGATATCCGGTGCGATCGCTTCGATCTCGGCTATCTCCTTTTCATTGAGTTCATACGCAAAGGTCTTGATGACTTTGGCTCCGGCACTTAAAGCAGCACGCTTGGCGGCTTCACTGGTAAGCTGTGGTACCAGACCGATGGCGATCATCTTCAGACCGCCGGCAGCACTTGAACAAGCATACCGTTCAGGCCACTCTTGGATACCGGTCTTTTCGATGATCTCTTCCAAGGCATCGTCCAACCCACGATTGATGTCATCGTGGATGGTGGTGAATGCCTGACTGGTCGCTAAAATACGTGGTTGGTCCACGTCGATGGCTGTTACTTTGGTAAACGTCGATCCAAAATCGATGCAAAGTATGGGGTTCATCGTTTGTTGAGATCCTCGATCAAATCGTTGATGCCATCCTGAGGATCAGATCCGGGTGGGTACACTCGATCAAATCCCATGGCCAGAAATTTCTCTTTGACCTGCTCAAACGGCGTTTTGCCGACGACAAGGTTGCCGCCGACATACAGTAAAATATCATCCAATCCCGCCTCGATGCACTTCTCTCTCAATCCTTTGCAGTCCAGTTCACCATGTCCATACAAAGAGGAAACGATGATGGCACTGGCCTCAGCCTCCATGGCAGCCTGAATGAATTCTTCCTGAGATACCATGACCCCAAGATTGATGACAAAAAAACCGGCCTGCGTGTATGCATAGTGCAAAATCTTGTTTCCAACGGCATGCACGTCTGCTCCGATCACTCCAAGCACGATCTTATTCTTTTCCATAATCCACCTTTTGATACGTCTGTGTGTAAGCGCTATCACTCATACTACTATCATAAAATCGACAGCAAGCCGTGTCAATGCATTTCAGTCCAAAAACCATGAAAACTCAGTCCTCCTTGATCTGATGGATCGTATCGAGAAGCGTTCCGTCACTATAAAGGCTTACCCCCACTACCTTATCGGTATGTTTGATCTTGTTGGGGATACCGGTCATCTTGATCGCGATGTCATATAGCGTCTTGATATCCATGATCGGTAGTGATGTTGTCGCCTTCAGGTGGTCGATCAATTCCTGATGGCGCGGATGGATCGCGATCCCACGTTCGGTGATCAGCACATCGACTGTTTCCTTGGGAGTGGTGATGGTCGTGATCTGATCGACGATCACAGAGAGTCTTGAACTGACAAGTTTGGAGACGATGATCGTCATTTTAGCACCGTATGCCGTATCGGCATGCCCTCCGCTGCCTCCCATGATGATGCCATCACTGCCGGTCGTAACATTGACATTGTAGCTGGTATCGATCTCGGTTGCTCCCAACACCACAAAATCCAGTTTACAAACGATGTTGTCTTTATATGTGATATCAGCATATTCCTGAGCTGAGATCTTGATGTGTGCCGGGTTGTTTTTGACAGAACGCACGGCATCCAAGTCAAAACATTGGACATCGTAGATGTTTTTAAGGTATCCCTTTTCCAGCATATCGACCAAAAACTTGGTGGTCCCCCCACTGGCAAAGGATCCTTTGATGTGTTGAGTTTGACAGCGTTTGTAGATTTCCTGGACCAGTGCCAAGGAGATGCCTCCGGCACCTGTCTGAAAGGAAAAGCCATCTTTGAGCAACCCTGCCGCCTCTACAAAATCCGCAGTCCGTTTGGCGATCAAAAGTCCCACGGGGTCTTTGGTGATGGTGGTAGTGCCACTGACGATGCCTTTGGGATCACCGATCGCATCGACTTTGATCACCATGTCGACCCATTCTGCTCTGATCTCTGGCTTTCTGACATCCTGGATGGTATCGCTGATCAGTACGACATGTTTGGCCATCTGAGCATCCGCGATCGCATATCCCAGCACCCCACAACTGGTGATGCCTTCACTGCCGGTGGCATTTCCAGCTTGATCGGTTGACGGGGCTGCTAAAAAGGCAATGTCGATGATGACTTCTTTTTGGATGAGCATCGTCGCCCGATATCCGTGAGTATGCATGATGCAACCATCTCTCAAATACCCCTGACTGATCACGATGCCGATCTCTTTGGCGATGTATGCTGCATAGATCTTGGTCACGATCTGTTGTTTGATCATGTCGATCAAAGGAGCATGTACCGGAAAGAGCGAACTGACGACCAGCGTGATGTTTTTATACCCACGTTGAGCGATGTTGGTCATGATCATGTTCAAAACATGATCGCCATCACGTAAATGGTGATGAAATGACAACGTCATACCATCGCATAAAGGCAGTTGATCGAGTGCTTTGTTAAGATCATCGATGACTTTATCATGATGCCCTTTGTTTTTATCACACTCAAAACGACCGCCTTTGATGACATCGACGGTGCCTTGATAGGGTTTGAATGAGTTGATCACTTTTGGATCCATGCTGTCTATTCCTTTGATGAAGCTGCCACGATCTGCTGAGCTCTTTCTAAGATCGGTTTATCGATCATCTTACCACGATAGGAAAAGGCTCCCAAGCCTTGTTGTTGGGCCAGTTCGTAGGCTTCTATGATCTCCTGAGCTTCTTTGAGTTGTTTTTCACTGATGGCAAACACTTCTTTGACGATGTCGATCTGATTTGGATGGATGCACACCTTGCCTCCAAAGCCAAGGGCTTTGGCCATCAAAGCGTCTTCCTTGAATCCGTCATGATCATCGATATCAACAAAAGGAGTGTCCCATGCCATGATGTTGCATGCGGCAGCTGTCATGGCGATTTTGCTGCGTGGATACTGCAGTTCGATGCGTTGTTTTGTCGGTGTGACTTTCATGTCCGTACACAGATCTTCTCCTCCAAGCAAAACACCAATGATGCGTTTGGAAGCAAGGCATGTTTCCAGTGCCGTCTCCACTCCCATGGCGGTTTCGATGATGATGTACAATTTGAGTGTTTCATTGGGATAGATATCGTTATAGTGTTTGAGATCTGCCTCCACTTTTTCGATCACTGCTTTGGTAGCTTTGGGGATCATCAAAGCATCGGGACGAGCTTGCAGCATCTCTTTGAGATCATCCTGATAGAAAGACGAGTCCACCGGATTGATCCGGACGATGACTTCGGTGTATGAAAGATCAAATGCCTGGATCATTTCTTTTACCAACAATCGAGCACTGTCTTTTTGATGGATTGCGACCGAATCTTCCAGATCAAAAATCAGACAGTCTGCACCAAAAACATCGGCGCTGATATGCATTTTGGGTTGATTGCCCGGGATAAACAGGGCTGTTTGTTTAATCATAAGCTTCGTTTCACCGCACTCTCGATCCGTGCTTTGATCGTATGATCCAAAGCACCCTGATCATCCATGATCAAAACACAGGATGTGATCTGCAAATCCTTTAAGGTTTGATTGGCCACCTGCAGGATCTGATCTTTGAATTGTTTGTATACGATGCTTTTGAGCTTGATCTCGATGTTGCCATTTGGATTGGGCAACAACTGCACATACACATCATTGCTTTCTAACGTCCCTGCCTGGGAAGGTTTGTTGATGTCCATAGAATCCCTCTTTACTATCATAAAAAAAACAAGCCAACAATACAACCACCGCAAGCACATCCGCACTGCCTCCGGGACTAAATCCTTGTTTATGACATGCCTTATCCAATGCCTTCCACTGTGATTTGTCTTGTAATGCTTTTTTGGCTTGTTTCTGCAGCCACGCTAATCCATCCAGACCTTGACGTTTGAGGATGGTCGTATCCTCTATACGACTCATGATCAAAAGCAATGTCGAAACAAAAGCATCGTTGATGTCTGCTTCACTTTCCAGTGTTTGAATAAAATAAGGTAAAAACTCATCAAACACGATGTCCAATCCATCCAATGCCAATCCCCGGATACCGGCGATCTGATGAGAGCGATACCATCTTAGACCTGTTGTGGACATGGTCGTATCTTGAAAATCCATTGTCAGTGGCTTTGCCAGTGTTCGGATCGTCTCTTGCAAGGGATCATAAGGGCGATAATGTGCCGCTCCCAGCACCATGAGCATCAAAAAGATGAATCCCTTATGGGTGTTGATGCCCCCTGTTGTTAAAAACATCTGGTTTTCTATGGCCAATCCAAGTTGACGCAGCTGATTAAAATACATGTCACTTTCTTGATCACAATCAAATTGTTCGATCTGATCAAACATCGGTGATATCGCATAAATGCTATCGATAAAAGTACGAACATCCATGTCTTGGTGGATGCCGGTGCTCATTGGCGTGACTTTGCCAAACCCCGGGTGAGTCGCCAGTTCCGCCATCGCACAAAATGTCACCATCTTGGATGGGGTATCGATATAGGAAAGCACCCCTTGAACAAAATGATCTTGGATCACTTTGATATCATGAGTCTGGTTTCGGACACACACATGGGCGATCTCATCACAAACAAAACAAGTTCGAAAAGGTCGATCAAAAGCGGTTCGTTTGAGATATCCGTATGCATCGATGACATCGATGTCGACATATCGACCCAAAGGATGGTCTTCTTCCAACATGATCATGCTCTTTTTTATGATCACCGGATCGACATTTCCCCACATGATCGCCACTGGACCTTCAACCGTAAAAGACATGTCCATATGCCTCCACAAATCCGTTCGCATTTCTTTTAGTATCGTAAAAAACACAAAAAAAGTATAGGCATTGAGTTTTTGATTCCCTGGGTAATTGCATTTGAGGACCCATACCGTATCATGTTTTTGAAGCATTGCATCAATTTTGATTTTACGTTGTTCTTTGAGTGTCAGAATGTCAATGCTTGCCATGATGCGTTTGGATTTTTTCAATGATCTGCGGGTTGTCTTTCAGATAGTTGTAGGTCGTATCCGGTACATAGTGCTTTAGAGTTTTCCAATCCTGGGCTTTAAGCAGACTGCGGATGATGGAGGCACTGATCACACCGTATCGGTTGTGTTTTCTTTCGATGATGATCAGTTCGATCCCATAAGATGGAAGCAACTGTGCCATTGTCATGTTGTATGCATCTGTCATCTCATCCAAAGGCTCTTCTCCGACAAACCGCTTGGTGATGTTCAGTTTGGAAAACCATGTTCCAAAAAGGGTCACATCCAAAGTAGCATACATGTCAAACCCATGCTCTTTGTCACGTACGAAGTAATTGGGGAAGGTCGCCTGACTGATGATGTAGAATGTTGAAGGCAACACGACCACATTGTCAAGGTGTTTTACTCCCTCTTGGATCAAAAAGAAACGTTGTTCAAAGGTAAAAAACGACACATCTTCTTCCACCACAAACACAAACAACCGTTCACACTGACGACTGGCTGTCTCGATAAGATGCAAATGTCCCAAGCTAAATGGATTACCATTGATGATGATCGCTCCATTTTGAGTCTTATTGCACTGATACTTGTGATCGATCGTTTGGATCGTCTCATCGATCAAGATCGGTCCTTTTTCAAGCAATGCCACTTCATGTGTGGCAACGACCATGGAATATCCCAGTGAGGTAAAGATCGGAACACTGACAAGCGGAGTAAAGATGAAGGTATGGACATATCCTTGTTCAAAAGCAAGATAGGTGATCTCATTGAGCATCAAGGAAACAAGGTTATTGTGCTGATACTCTGGATCGACTGCGATCATTTTGAATACATTTTTAAGTTTGCAGCAAGAAGCAACGATCTGATGATCTTCTTTGATCACGATCGCTGCATCGATCGTGTCCAACGAAAGATCGAAACGCTCCAAAAAGTCACGAAGCTGGATCGTGTTTTCGGGGTTGGTGATGTCTAGCAACACCGGAAAATAGATTTGCGTCATTGTTGTCTACTCCTTACCTTTATTATGTCAAACTCCCACACAAAAAGACATAGCAGAGCGATGATTTGTGAATCAATCGTCATTTTGGATTTTATGAGCATAGTATGATATAAATAAGCTGTAATGATAACACGGAGCAACACATGAGCCAGAACATCTACGGTCCGATCCCATCACGTCGATTGGGTAAATCACTGGGGATCAGCACGATCCCCAAAAAGACATGCAACTACGGTTGTATTTATTGCATGCTCGATAAGACCGACAAGATGACCA
>CALFEZ010000131.1 GCA_937957895.1 uncultured Erysipelotrichaceae bacterium | reverse complement strand
AACACTGAGCTACGTTCGGCTCTGACGGCTCAAACGTTTTTTGAAGACATCCATGCTCGATCGTACAGTCTCATTGTGCGCCAATGCTTCGATGACCCGAGCAAAGCCATCGAAGATGCCAAAAAAGACCACGATGTGATCTACCGTTCGGATGTCTTGGCCAAAGAGTTCAACGCCATCAACATGATGGGAAGCAACTACAACCTCGGCATTGTGGAATCAGAAGAGAAGATCCGTGAACAGCTTCTTCGTATTTTTGTTGCACTGTATGGACTCGAAGCAATCAGTTTCATGGCCTCTTTTGCGTGCACGTTTGCTCTGACAGAGAGTGGTCAGTTCCAAGGGATTGGGAATATTGTTCAAGCGATCTCGAAAGACGAAGTTGAACATGCCCGTTTGGACCGATATGTACTGGATATCATGATCAAAAAAGAAGGCTACGACGCTGAGCTGGACCGTTGCATGGATCAAGTGAAAGAAATTCTCGATGCCGTGGTCAAACAAGAGCTTCGGTGGTCTGAATATGTGTTTGAAGATGGGCGTAAAGTGCTTGGTCTGAATGAAGTGCTTCTTAAAGAGTACGTTCAGTATTTGGCCTACCCTGTTTACAAGCGACTCGGAATCCCGTATGATTGGCAAGTCATCACAGAAAATCCACTGCCGTTCATGGACAAGTACATGAATCCAGACAGTATTCAAAGTGCTGCTCAGGAGATAGAACTGACCAACTACCAAATCGGCAATCTGGATGATGATGTTGCAGATGATGACGAGTTTGATTTTTAAAAGGAAAACCAATGCGTTATATCACAAGCGATTTACATTTTCTACACAAAAACATACTCAAGCATAGCCCAAACACTCGTCCATTTACCAACATGGGCGAGATGACTGAGTGCTTGATCCGTAGCATCAACTCATTAGAGAACTGTGAAGTACTTTATCATTTGGGTGACTTTTGTTTTGGTAATGTAAATCGCCAGCTTCGTCCGATCATGGAGCAAATCGAAGTGCCCATTTTCTTCATATGGGGGAACCATGACAACCATAAGATGAAGAACATCGTGGTTGATGAGTACGGTCATCAAGGTTCTCACTACATTGAAACCAAATCAAACGGAAAGAAAGTGTGCATGTTTCACTACCCACAGTACGAGTGGAACATGAGCCACCATGGAAGCATTCAACTTCATGGGCACTTACATGGCCGGTTTCCACATATTCAAGGTAAGACCATCGATGTCGGATGGGATGCCCATGGTCGGATTTTGACACTTGACGAAGCTGTGCAAATAGCGGACAATAAGCCACTGTATTCTCCGATACATGGTGAGTGATATGTATGTTCTTGCTGATTTTCAGCATTTGATCGACAGTGGGTTAGTGATAGCCAAAACACAACAAGTCGGTCCCGAAGACTTCGTAGTGATCAAGTATCACAATCAAGTGTTCTATAAAAACCTGTGGCACAAAGATGACGTTCTGCGTGAGTGTCGCGGTCTTGTGCTG
>CALFEZ010000130.1 GCA_937957895.1 uncultured Erysipelotrichaceae bacterium | reverse complement strand
GTTGGGTTCAAACAACATCCTGGGACCCAAAGACGGTAAACCGATCGTCACGCCATCTCAGGACATGGTCTTGGGTAACTTCTTTCTCAACATGGAAGAAACCGCCGAAGAGTTCTTGGCCAAAGCAATCGAAGTGGAAGCACTCGGTGATGAAGAAGCCGGTGAACAGCTAAGATTGTATGCCGCCAATGAAGGCAAGGTATTCAAAAGCGCCAACGAAGCGTTGCTTGCTTTTGAAAACCAACAGCTTCACTTGCATACCCGTATCGCCGTTAGAGCATCTTCTTTGAACAAGGAAGGCTTCACATCCGATCAAAACCGCTCCTACTTGGTAACCACGGTCGGTAAGTTGATCTTCAACGACATGTTCCCTTCGGATTTCCCTTACATCAATGAAGTGAGCAAGGAAAACTTCGAAGCGACTCCCGATAAGTATTTCATTCCTCAAGGCCAAAACATCAAAGAGATCATCTCTGCGATGCCGGTGTCATCGGACTTCAAAAAGAAAGATCTGGGATTGATCATTACCGAGATCTTCAACCGATACAGCACCAAAAAGACTTCCGAGATCCTCGATAACATCAAGGACCTTGGTTTCAAGTATTCGACGATCGCCGGAATGACGGTCTCTTTGTCTGACATCAACGTTGCTCCAAACAAAAACAAGTTCGTTGAAGAAGGAAAAGAAAAAGCCGCTGAGCTGATGAACCTGTATCGTCGTGGTCGTTTGACAGCCTGGGAGTGGGAGCGTCATCTTACCCATCTATGGGACAAAGTCAAAGAACAGATCGGGGATGAGTTGATGGCCAATCTGCCTCGTAAAAACCCGATCAACATGATGGCCGTGTCCGGAGCGCGTGGAAATCGTTCACACTTCACCCAACTGGCGGGCATGCGCGGATTGATGGCCAAACCGACGCAATCCAAATCCAAAAAAGAATACCAATCCTCGATCATCGAGGTTCCTATCTATTCGTCCTTTAGAGAAGGACTCAACGTGAGTGAATTCTTTATTTCGACTCACGGGGTGCGTAAAGGTCTTACCGATACGGCACTCAAAACGGCAGAGTCAGGATATCTGACCCGTCGTCTGGTCGATGTCGCACAGGATGTCATCATCAATGAAGATGACTGTGGGACCGATCGTGGTTATCTTGTAAGTGAGATCGTTGACCGTAAAACCAACTCGGTCATCGAACCCTTGTATGATCGACTCATCGGACGTTATGCCAAAGAAACCATTGTCGATCCGACCACCAAAGAAGTACTGGTGGAAGAGGATGAGTTTATCGATGACTTCAAGGCACGTCGCATCCAGGAATCCGGCATCAAGGAAATGCACATACGCAACGTATTTACCTGTGATTCCACTTATGGGATCTGTAAAAAATGTTACGGACGTAACATGGCCACCGGTAAACTGGTCGAAGTCGGAGAAGCCGTGGGTATCATGGCTGCTCAGTCGATCGGTGAACCGGGTACTCAGCTGACGATGCGTACCTTCCATACCGGAGGGGTAGCCGCGGCTGAAGGACAGGACATCACCCAGGGTTTGCCTCGTGTTGAAGAGCTTTTTGAAGCTCGTGCGCCTAAAGCAGTAGCCGTACTTTCCAAGATCGATGGCACCATCACGGACATCATCGAAAGCGATGAAGCCAATCGCAAGACCAAGATCGTCGTGTCCAACGACAAAGAGAGTATCGAACATGAGATCGATTCCAATCAGACTGTCCGTTCATGGATGAAAGTCGGAACCGAAGTCATGGCCGGTGACAAACTGACCGAAGGGCAGGTCAACCCCAAAGAACTATTGGAAGTTGCCGGTGTCAACGAAGTCCAAAACTACATCCTCAAGGAAGTCAAAAAGGTCTATGCCAGCCAAGGCATCGAGATCTCGGACAAACACATCGAAGTCATGATCCGTCAGATGCTGCGTAAAGTCATCATTATCGACGGACAAGACACGACATTGAGCCCGGGAGTGCAGTTAAGCTTGCCGTCGATCACCAACATCAACCGCAATGCATTATTGACAGGCAAACGTCCCGCCATCTTCAGACCGACACTATTGGGTATTTCCAAAGCCTCGGTCGAAACGGATTCCTTTTTGTCGGCAGCTTCCTTCCAGGAAACGACCAAAGTATTGACTGATGCTTCGATCAAGGGCAAAGTCGATCCGTTGATCGGCTTGAAGGAAAACGTCATCATCGGTAAGTTGATCCCAGCCGGTACCGGTTCACCGTTTCCACGTGAAACCACAAAAGAGATCAAAGAACTTGCTCAGTACTTCAGAGAACAACGCATCGAACGCAACAAGCCTTCCGATGATCTGATCGCCCTTCCGGAAGAGATGATCCGAGGTGGGGATGATGAGCCGTTTGAAGAAGAAAACGAAACAAATGATTGACATCAAGCCGTAGCTTTTGTATTATTATAACGCTTAAGAAAGTTGAGTTTCCCATGTGCGGAAACTTAACTTATGGTAAGATATGGCACACCAGGATGTGTGTGAATGAAAGGAGAACTATGCCAACAATCAACCAGTTAGTGCGTCAGAGTCGTCAAAGCAAAGTGACCAAATCAAAATCACCCGCATTGAATCGCGGATTAAATACTTTGTTGAAACAACCGACCAAAGTATCATCCCCTCAAAAACGTGGAGTATGTACCCGTGTTGGAACCATGACACCTAAAAAACCAAACTCAGCTTTGCGTAAGTATGCTCGTGTTCGTCTAAGCAACGGGATGGAAGTCACGGCTTACATTCCGGGTATCGGACACAACTTGCAAGAGCACAGCGTGATCATGATCCGTGGCGGTCGTGTAAAAGACCTGCCGGGTGTTCGTTACCACATCATTCGTGGAACGATGGACTGCGCCGGTGTCAACAACCGCAAACAAGGGCGTTCGTTATACGGTGCCAAAAAACCAAAATAAACTGTTTTGTGAAAGGAGAGATGGAATATGCCAAGAAAAGGCTATATAGCAAAACGAGATGTGTTGGTCGATCCCATTTACAATTCGAAATTGGTGACACGATTAATCAACAAGATCATGATCGATGGCAAACGCGGAGTCGCTCAGTCGATCTTGTATAACGCATTTGAGATCGTAGAAGAAAAAACCGGTCAGGAACCCATGGCCGTATTTGAGAAAGCATTGGCCAATGTCATGCCGATGCTGGAACTAAAAGCACGTCGTGTCGGGGGATCTAACTATCAAGTACCCATCGAAGTCAGTGCAGAAAGAAGATTGACATTGGGCTTGCGCTGGATCGTCAATTATGCGCGTTTGCGTCATGAAAAAACGATGGAAATGCGTTTGGCCAATGAGATCATCGATGCCTCCAACGGCACCGGAGCTTCGGTCAAAAAACGTGAAGACGTTCATAGAATGGCTGAAGCCAACAAGGCATTTGCACATTACCGTTGGTAAGATGCGGATGTTTCTAGAAAGGAAGGTACATTATGGCACGTGAGTTTTCATTGGAAAAAACGCGCAATATCGGCATCATGGCCCATATTGATGCAGGGAAAACGACCACGACCGAACGCATCCTGTTCTATACAGGACGCACACACAAGATCGGTGAGACCCATGATGGGGCAGCCACCATGGACTGGATGGCACAAGAACAAGAACGTGGGATCACGATCACATCGGCAGCGACTACGGCTTCTTGGAAAAACCATCGGATCAATATCATCGACACCCCGGGTCACGTGGACTTTACGGTGGAAGTTGAACGTTCCTTGCGTGTTTTGGATGGTGCCGTAACGGTACTGGATGCTAAAAGCGGAGTCGAACCACAAACCGAAACAGTATGGCGTCAAGCGACGAAATACAGTGTTCCGCGTGTGGTCTTCGTCAATAAGATGGATGCTACCGGAGCGGATTTCTATATGTCGGTCAGAACGATCGGCAGCCGTCTGGGAGCCAAAGCGTGTCCGATCCAATTGCCTATCGGCGTGGAGGCGGATTTTGACGGGCTGATCGACCTGGTCGAACAAAAAGCCCATTATTTTCAGGATATAGCATTAAAGGAAGACCGCATCACAGAGATACCTGAGCAGTTCAAAGAATCGGTCGCGTCCTATCGCAATCAATTGATGGAGATGGTCGCGGATTATGATGATGATTTGATGATGATGGTACTTGAAGGGGAAGAACCAACGGTAGAACAGCTTAAAGCGGCGATTCGTAAAGCCGTTCTCAGCGGTGAATTTTTCCCGGTCATGTGTGGCGCTGCCTATAAAAACAAAGGGGTCACGGCGATGCTTGATGCCGTCGTCGACTATTTGCCATCACCGATCGATGTTCCAAACATCAAAGGACATTTGCTTTCAGGAGAGGAAGCGACCCGTCCTTCAAGCGATGATGCACCATTTAGTGCCCTTGCGTTTAAGATCATGACAGATCCTTTTGTCGGTCGTCTTAGCTATTTCAGAGTTTACTCTGGAACCTTGTCATCCGGTTCGTACGTGTACAATGCCACCAAAGGCAAGCGCGAG
>CALFEZ010000129.1 GCA_937957895.1 uncultured Erysipelotrichaceae bacterium | reverse complement strand
AACAGACTATATGATGGATTTTCCATTAATATCTTTATATCTTTTACTCTCAAATCTTGGTTGATCGCTAGCTTTTTTGCATCTGGAAGCGTCAGTGAAAAAAGCATACTCAGGGCAACCAACAAAGCAAAAGATAGACCTATCGCTTGATAGCCAAAACGAACTATCACCAATGACGTCAACGGTGCTCCAAGTGCCCATCCTATTGCTCCAAAAGCACGAATCGATCCAAAACGGTCTCTAATATATTCGTTAGTCTCAATTGTCCACGTTTCTATCAAACCTGAAATCATCCTGAAAATTCCGCCACTGAGAGCAACAAGTATTAAGTGAACAAAAAAAACATATTGCGTTACTGAGTACATCAATGCATTCAAAATCGCAAAAACAACAATGATAATGTTGTAGAACTTTTTTATAGTATTGTATTTATCACACAGATATCCAACAGTGAACTGACTGATAATTGCAATTACCGCTATTGCCGACAAAATCAATCCTCTTTCAACAGGATCATATCCCACATATGTCAAAAAGGGGATGATCTGTGTATAAGTAAGAGAGAATCCTGCAAAAATAATCGTATATAGAGAAATCTGCTTTATCATTATCCGTTTATTACTCATAAAGTTCTCCATGTGATAAACCTCATTCTAATCTATTACAAAAAAACAATCAATGATTAGTTGATTGTTTGATTGATTAACTTATGCATTATACTTTAACAAGCCACTTACAAGGCTATATGACTTATCCAATAGATCCTTCCATTTCAAGCCGTAACAATTGATTGAGTTCAACTGCATACTCCATTGGTAACTCTCTTGTGAATGGTTCAAGGAACCCAAGAATAATCGTCTCCGCTGCTTGTTCCTCTGTCAATCCTCGCGACATAAGATAGAATAGTTGTTCTTCGGATATTTTTGAAACTGATGCTTCGTGTTCTACAGTGGATTGATTGTTCCCAACAATGTTCGTAGGAAGGGTATCACTGGTAGATTGGTCGTCCAATAGAAGTGTGTCACACTCAATTTTGGATTTTGCACCGATTGCTGATGGAGTATGTTTAACCATACCTCTATAATTAACAGAACCGGAATTTCTTGCAATGGATTTTGAAATGATCGTGCTTGATGTGTTTTTCCCTGTATGGATCATCTTAGCACCGGCATCTAGCACTTGATTCTTACCCGCCACAGCAATTGAGATTGTTAGTCCTCTGGAGTAATCACCTACAAGAACACATGCAGGATACTTCATTGTAATACTTGATCCGATATTTCCATCGATCCATTCCATAACTCCTTGTTCGAGTACTTTTGCGCGCTTTGTTACCAAGTTCAATACATTGGTTGACCAGTTTTGAACAGTAGTATATCGACATTTCGCATTCTTATGAACAATAATCTCAACAACAGCTGCATGTAGAGAGTCTTTTTTATAAACTGGTGCTGTACATCCCTCAACGTAATGTACATCCGCTCCTTCATCAACAATAATCAATGTTCTTTCAAACTGACCCATACTCTCACTGTTGATTCTAAAGTAGGACTGTAGTGGTTTATCCAGCTTCACACCTTTAGGGACATATATGAACGAACCTCCAGACCAAACAGCGCTATTGAGTGCTGCAAACTTATTATCGTAATATGGAACAACTGATCCAAAAAACTTCCGAAACAACTCTGGATGTTGTCTTAAGCCTGAATCTGTATCTAAAAAGATCACTCCCTTATCTTCAACTTCTTTGAGCATGTTGTGATACACGACTTCCGACTCATATTGAGTTGATATCCCAGCTAAAAACTTCTGTTCTGCTTCAGGCAAGCCAAGTCGATTGAATGTATCCTTAATGGTTTCGGGAACATCATCCCAACTACTTTCAGTTCGTTCACTTGGTTTTATGTAATAGGTGTAGTCATTGAAATCAATACCAGAAAGATCAGCTCCCCATGTTGGCATCTTCTTTTCAGTAAACGATTCGAATGCCTTCACTCGGAACTCTCTCATCCATTCAGGCTCGCCTTTGATCTTCGAGATTTCTTCAACGATTTCCTTAGAAATCCCTTTTTTTGTTTTATATACACTGACATCCTTATCAGCAAATCCATATTTATACTCATCCTTCGGGATGTTCACGTTATTTGTCATGATTTTTCTCACTTTCATCTATGATTTGATTCAATGCGGTCCAGCCAATTGTTGCGCATCGTATTCGATTTGCCTGCTTTCCTACATTCATAAATGCGGCAGCTTCTTCGAGTGGCTCAATGTCAACAGGCTTCAGATCGATCATGTCAAAATAGAGTCTGATAAGCCTTTGAGCTTCATCGATCGTCTTCCCCTTCATCAATTCAGTCAATATAGAAGTTGAGGCTGTAGAAATGGTACAAGCAACTCCTTCAAAACACACATCTTGGATCTTTCCTTCATTGATAACTGCTTGAACTTGAATATCATCAATACATGACTCAGTCGCCATATGAACAGTCATACAATCCGGATTATCACAGATGCGTTTGTTTCTGGGATATTGATAGTGATCCATAATGATTTGTCTAAGCAACATTGGATCATCCATTTTCATAAAATCACTCCTTCCATCAAAATTATGCCAATAGAACCGAAAAGGATTATTAACTGCAACATCTCCCATTCATTACGCAAAACGTACTCGCTTTTCATGTATACTTGACCAAACAGAATAGGAGTCATAGATCATATGCATTACGTAAAACATATTCTATCCAACTACATCAAGCTTGAGTTGTTTATTTTTTCAATCACTGCTTCCTTAAGCTTCTCTTTGACGATTTCATCTTCGATCACATCAACGATAGGAAGCAAATAACCTAATGAAATCAGTTTCAAAGACTCACTTCTACTTAGTCCTCTGGATTGTAGGTAATGGACTTGAAGAATATCCGGTTGCCCCATCGAAGCAGCATGTGAAGCTTCTACATCATTCTCGTCAATGATCAATTTTGGATTGACTGATGTTTTAGGTTTTAAACCAAAATTCATGACCCGACTAATTTGATGTGTTTTGGCATTTTTTGCAGCTTTTTCAATCTTACCAATGACATCCAATGTATATTCACATTCCTGCAAAACTATCCCATAGTTATCGATCTGTGCGGTTGTGTTTCCTTTGTAATGAATCGCCTTAAGAGTTGCCTCGAGTTTGGATTGTACAAGATTGGCACCTCTTACATACAACGATGAACCTTCTTCAAGCAAATGATAGTTCACGGACTTGATATGATTGCCTGAGGTTAGTTCACCAACAGCAATCTGTAATTGTGCATTTTTGTTCAATCGCCAGTTTTCTTCAAATTCGATGCTATCTTCACTTTCGTTCACGATTAAGAAAGACCAGTTCGTATCCATATGCGCGTTAACAGTCATCTGTAACTTGCCATTACCGTTAAAGCGTACATAACAACTTCCCGATGTCTTTTCAGGAAGAACAATCTCCAAGTCAAGAGAATCCTTTACGAGAACAACTATCGACTGAAGTGATCCATGATCCAAGATGATTTTTTCTGATCGACTAACATGAATCTCAGAATTTGTCATCTCTTTTCCCCCTTGGTTCATTAGCTGCACAAGCTACTATGCTGATTGGTTTTTTCGCGAGTGAATTATCTTCATCATAAATCTCGACTCCTACTTCATTTGCAACCCATTCATAACCCTGTTGATCAATTTTGGTTACCAAAGAAGCATCCGAATCCATCACGATTTTCCCATCGAGCATGACATGTGTGTGTGTTGGAGTGATAAGATGGAAAAACCTCTCATAGTGAGACACGATAATCATTCCCATGTCTTGTTTTTGAACCATATCATTTATGACATTAGCGACGATTTTTAAAGCATCGATATCCAATCCCGAGTCGATTTCATCCAACATAGCAATCTTTGGCTTTAATAGCAGCATTTGCAAGATCTCGTTGCGTTTTTTCTCCCCACCTGAAAAACCTTCATTAACATATCGATGTGCCAAGTCTGACTTCATGTCAAGTGCCTCTATCGCACCTTCCATCTCTTTGATAAATGCGAACAATGATATCGGCGTTTCTCTGCGAGCATTGATTGCAGCTTTAAGGAAATCAGAGTTTGTAACACCCGATACCTCTTGTGGATATTGCATCCCCAAAAACAATCCTACTTTGCTTCGTTCATCAACTTCCATCGCCAAAACATCTTCGCCATCAAAAGTGATGCTTCCTTGAGTAACTTCGTATTTTGGA
Organism: uncultured Erysipelotrichaceae bacterium; assembly: GCA_937957895.1. GTDB lineage: Bacteria > Bacillota_I > Bacilli_A > Erysipelotrichales > Erysipelotrichaceae > UBA6182. The sequence goes on along the minus strand of CALFEZ010000129.1, from coordinate 798 downwards.
TGTCCCATGATGGTTGATACTAATGTTGACTTCCCGTTTCCATTGGGTCCCATCAAAGCATGGATCTCATTTGACTTAACTGTCAAATTGACTCCTTTAAGTATTTTATAACCTTCGATTTCAACATGAAGATCTTTGATTTCTAGTATTGACATATGTATCCTTCCTTCCTCAACCTATTTTATCAAAACCGTCTCTATACCACAAACGAAACGATTATTTGAACTTTTGACAGTAAGTACCCATAGATGCTTTGATTGCATTTTGCCTACCAATCTTTTATAATGGATAAGTTACAAGGAGGTTCATATGCAAGATTTTTTTAAGCGATTTTGGTTCATCCTCATCGTGGTCACTTTGTTCGCAACTGCCATCGTATACTTTACTTATGATCAAACAAAAGACATACTGAGAGGCAAACGAGTTGGTGGTGAAGATATCGTCTTTGAAATCAATGGACAATTCATCACTGCTGATGATTTTTTCGAGAAACTATTGAATGAGATTGGGATTTCAGCTGCATACTCATTAATTGAAAGAGCTGTAGTTGAACAAAAAGGGAACATCACTTCTGATATCAAATCCGAAGCTAAAATCCAAGCCGACAATACGATCAAATCATGGAAAGAATATTATGGAGATGCTTACGAAAGCATCTTGCTTCAGGCATTGAATGCTGTAGGTTATCAGAAGATTTCTGAGCTGCAAACTTATTTTGAGCATTTGTTCGCTCTGGATGATTTGACCATAGATTATCTGTTTGTAAATTATGACCAGTATCTCCGGCCTTATATATCA
>CALFEZ010000128.1 GCA_937957895.1 uncultured Erysipelotrichaceae bacterium | reverse complement strand
GCTGTTGCAACATCAGGGCGCCAACTTCTTCTTTTTGATGTATGGCATCGAAGGAACGATCCTGCATACGATCGATCAAAACATGCCCTATCCGGGGTATCTTGCCGTCTTTGGACTTTTGGTTATCTTCTTTTTGATGTTGATGTACATTCCATGGGAAATAAACAAGAAACTCAAAACCAGACACTCATAAAAAAAGCGCGATGCGCTTTTTTAGATTCTTTCTTTCGGTGAATAGTATGTATGAAGCAACTCATGCGATTTCTTGCTGTTGGATACTCCCAAAAACTCATCATACAGTTGGATGATCGCAGGGTTTTTGTGTGACTTTCGAATCGTCTTGTTGGCATCTTCCTGATAGAGTGCCATTTGACGTTGTTTGAGGATATCGATGTCACCGTGATGGTATGGTTGACCGCCACCTCCGATGCATCCTCCCGGACAGGCCATGATCTCAATGACATCAAACTGACTGATGCCATCTCGAATGTTTTCAAGCAGTTTGCGGGCATTGCCCAAACCATGGGCGATCCCGATCCTGAGTTTGAGTCCATCCACATCCACAGTAGCTGAGCGAACACCTTCAATACCACGCAGTGCCTTGAAATCGACTTTCTCCAATGTCTTGTTGGTGAGCCATTCATAAGCGGTACGTACCGCTGCTTCGATGACGCCGCCGGTCGTTCCAAAGATGACTGAAGCTCCCGAGCTTTGACCCATGATGTTGTCGAAGTCACTGTCTTTGAGATTTTTGAAGTCGATGCCTGCTTCAAGCAGCATGTGACCAAGTTCGCGGGTCGTGATGACGATATCGACATTGCTTTGATTGTCTTTTGTCAGTTCGGGTCTGGCAGCTTCTGCCTTTTTAGCAAGACATGGCATGACGGATACGACCACGATGTCTTTGGGGTCGATCTTCGTTTTTTGTGCATAGTATGTCTTGGCGATGGCTCCAAACATGATCTGTGGAGATTTGCATGTGGAAGGGATGTCCAAAAGGTCAGGAAACTGATGCTCGAAGAATTTGACCCAAGCCGGACAACAGCTGGTCAACATAGGCAAACGTCCTTTGTTTTGGATGCGATGGATCAGTTCGGCAGCTTCTTCCATGATCGTTAGATCTGCAGCGAAGTCTGTATCAAACACGGCATCAAACTCCATCGAACGAAGGGCACTGACCAGTTTTCCGGTCGAGATGGTACCAGGGTCCAATCCAAACATTTCGCCGATTGCCACCCGGACCGCCGGGGCTACCTGCACGATGACATGTTTTGCGGGGTTATTGAGAGCTTGCCATACTTTATTTGAGTTGTTGACTTCGGTCAATGCTCCGGTAGGACATACCGCCACACACTGACCACAATACGTACATGATGTGTTGACCATGTCCAGATGGAAAGCAGGACTGACGACCACGTTGAAGCCACGATCGACTGCCGACAAGATGCCGCATGTCTGGACTTCATTGCACATGGTTTCACAACGACGACACATGACACATTTGTTGGGATCTTTGATCAATGCCAAAGAGGATTCATCTTTGGGGTAATCCATCTTTTCGCCTTGATAGTGGATCTCGCGGATATTGAGATGACTAGACAACGACTGCAGTTCACAGTCCAGATTTTTTTGACACACAAGACAATCATTGGGGTGATTGGACAAAAGCAGTTCCACGTTGGTTCGTCTGGCAGAGATCGCACGGATCGAATCAGTGCGGATCTTCATGCCTTCGGTGCATAATTCAGAACAGGAAGGTACCAATGTATGGCGATTTTCCACTTCGACCATGCACACCCGACAGGTGGCTTGTTTGTTGACGATCCCAAAATCCTCCAGTTTCAAATGCCACAAGGTAGGTATCTTGAGATTGATCGATTTAGCCGCATCCAGGATCGTCGTTCCTTCGGGAACTCGGATGGGGTTGTCGTTGATGATGATATTGAGCATTTTCATGGCATATCCCTCCTATGGTCTGATGATCGCATCAAACTTACAAACATCGAAGCAAGCACCGCAGGCAATGCAAGCTGCCGGATCGATCACATGGACTTGCTTTGGAGCACCGCTGATGCAGTTGACCGGACATACTCTGGCACAAGCTGTGCATCCGATGCACTTGCTCGGATCGACGGCATATTTGAGCAGAGCTTTACAGACTTTGGATGGACAGCGTTTGTGTTTGATATGAGCAACATATTCATCATAGAAATAATGCATCGTGCTTAGC
>CALFEZ010000127.1 GCA_937957895.1 uncultured Erysipelotrichaceae bacterium | reverse complement strand
GGCGACCACCGAGATCTACACTCTTTCCCTACACGACGCTCTTCCGATCTCACAGTGTTGTACCGATAAAGAAGTTTCATGGCTCTTTCGATCTCCACGCATTGATAATCATCCAAAAAACCAGTGTATACTTGAAGTTGTTGTGGGTTTTCTTTAAGTTTTTGAATGAAGTCACTCAAGTGATTTTGGATCAACTGAGGAGCAAGTTGCGATGATCGTTCCAGCGAAACTACGACTGTGTTGTTTTGAAGCAGTATCTGTAACTGTCTTAGCCATATCGGAAACTCGTATTTGATCTGGGTGACAAGTGCTCTAAAACGGCCTTTCAAGGTGATATAGGGGATTTTGTAGATGACAATGGCAATGACGATCCATATCAGGACATAGAGAAGTCCCCATTCAAGATAGATCGACAATACAACCAGCAATACCACGGACAGGGATTGCAATAACCGTTTGTTTTGAAATTTATCAAAGCTTGGTCCTTTGGTCATCTTCAACAACGACTTTAAATCAGGCTCCATGAACATTTCACTGAGCATGGATCGATGGATCATCAACAACACCCATAAGATCACGACAAACCCCATCAAGAGGATTCTTTCCATAAGCACTCTCCTTTGTTGATCCATGAACGTTTCATAAATCGATATGACATCAAAATCGTAAACAGCACCATCATCAAGAACACAAAGATGACATCATGGTAGATTCCTTGCGATGAAAGATCCATAAAACCTATGAGCATGCGCTGATTGAACAATGCAATGACACATGCGATCGCGCATAACATCAGAATTCTGTTTCTCATGTGATGCATCGATGATACATGAAGATGCATGTCTTCGATCCAATCATCGATATCATCTTCAAGCAGTTCGATCGCTTCTTTGCAATCATCCACGCCAAACAACTCAGCCGATGTGATCCATGTTTGGACATTCCATACGATAAAGTGAGGGTATCTGGCGGTGATCAAAGAGAATGCCTCATTGGCATTGCCTTCTTTTTCCAGTTTCTTGATACTTTTTTCAATAATACCAAGCAGTTGACCGGATGTATACGGCTTGGTTTCGATCAATGCCAACAAGACTTTCGAGTGTGATTTGAAGTGTGCCATAAAGTGCTGCAAAAATCCGGTGATCTGTTCAAACTCATAAGCATGATATCGAAACTGAGCTTGCCATAGCAGGAGCATCGGATAACTCAACCAGCATAGCAACAACAAAGCGAGAATGTAATCATATGGAAGAAAAAACATAAGTCCGATCACAATGATCGAAATGCTCAACAACAGGATTATCCAAATAAGATATTTGAACTTGAAATCAAAATCATGCTTGCGATAGATTGATTGGATCCCTTTGAAATTGCCTTTGAGCAGTAGCTTGATCGGTATGTCATTGTTTATCAACTGAAACAACACAAAGATGCCACTTATTATCAAAATAATGATCATGATGTCCTCATTGTCGACTCAAACAGTCTTTTCTTTTCAAGCAACTTGTCAGGCCACTCCGTTAGTTGTTCCTCTATTTCATGCTTACGATATAACACAGTACTATGTGGTTTATCATCTTTGATCTCATATGCGATCACTTCCTTGATATAACGATTTACTCCTTTTTTACTGATACTCGCCTCGACATGCACTCCAACATCGATGATGTCACAGATCATGTGATGCAATGTATCATTGGACATTTCCATTCCCGGAAACATATGCAGCAAACGACGAGGAATGTGTTTTGCTGAAGGGGCATGTATCGTCGACAGCAATGTTGCTCCGGTCGATACACTTTGCAGCAAATTGACCACTTCCGCTCCCCGAACTTCTGAAACAAGCATCCAGTCAGGACGCTGTCGCAAACACGCTTTGATCGCCTGATCATACGTGAACCTGTCATTGACCTTCATCGATACACAATCTGATTTGGGATGCAGTTCCCTGTATCGTAGTTCATAGGTATCTTCGATCGTGATCACTCGTTGTGAAGCATCAATAAACTGCGATAGATACTTGACCAATTCTGTCTTGCCTGCTCCTGGAAGTCCACTGATGATGATATTGCTTTTGATTGCAACAAACTGTGCGAGCATTTTCAACAACCACGAAGGAGCAAACTCCTGTTTTTTCAACATGCGATCATTCAATCTCATGACAGCTGGTGTTTTTCTTATGGAAATGCTGATGTCTTTACATACGCTGCCATGCACCAAACTGATCCGAAGATCATCCGTTTCGGCCTCAACGACCGGAGAGATGGCATTGAAGGTGTGATTTGCATGATTGGCGAAACGATATCCGATTTGAAGACACTCCTGATGATGATCAAAGTCCTTGACGACATATCTTCCTTTTTTTAGATGGTCGATCCAAAGATGTTTTCCGTTGTAATTGATATCGGTGACCATTTCATCATCGATGTATGGTTTAAGTATCGAAAAATCAAAATCATTCATAAAGTTTGCCCCATATGATCGATTCGCTATGGATGCGTGCTTCATGATCGATCATCGATTGATTGGCGATGGGTACAAGATCCATCTGACCTTTGCGAAGTGCCAGATAAAAATCATTGACATGCTGATGATCGATGGCCAAAAGGATAACATGAGGTGTTCTTTGACTTTTAGGATCATGCATGTCCAACCCATATCGTTCCTTTACAGCAAGCACTCTCACGTCAAAGCAAATCGTATCCACCACAGG
>CALFEZ010000126.1 GCA_937957895.1 uncultured Erysipelotrichaceae bacterium | reverse complement strand
CGGAGATATTGAACAAGAAGAGGAATCTGTCCCTGTCGATGATCAGACTGTTAATAAGGCACTGAAAGCACTGGCACCGATTGCCGAGGCACAGAATATTGTTCTGCTGGTTGAAACAAACGGTGTTTATACGGATACCAGGCGATTAGCTGAACTGCTTAATCAGGTGGCCAGTGATGCTGTCGGAGCACTGTGGGATATCCATCATCCAAGATCGTTAAAGCACGAACAGGCGGGTGTACTGATGGCTGTTTGTTTGAATCAATGGCTTTTTTGATGGCGTGGTACTCCCCATCGTGTTGGATGGCATATGCGATCAATCGTTCTTTGGTGATATCCATGTTCCATGATAAGAAAAAAATCTTGACAATCCTATCAAGATCCTGATTTAAATAGAAAACTTTTACGGTGGACATCGCATCTTCCAAATGTTTCGATGGCTTGACGATGTTGTTTTGTGGGATATCCTTTATGTTTGGCAAAGCCATATTGCGGATAAACTTCGTCCAAAGTCAGCATGATCTTGTCTCTTATCACTTTAGCGACGATACTGGCTGCTGCGATCGAGATACTTTGCTGATCTCCTTTGATGATGCTGATCACTTCCATGGCTTGACCCTGGATCGGCATGGCATCGATCAATGCATCGGTCTTGGCACTTGTCAGGATGTTGGTCATCGCGATTTGGGTAGCTCGATAGATGTTGACATCATCGATGACTGCTGGATCGATGATCTCGATGATCACTTTCTCGGCATCATTGAGGATATCGACAAAGCAGTGTCTTCGTTGTTTTTCGTTTAGCTTTTTGGAATCGTTGATCAGAGGATGGACATAATAACAAGGCAAGATAACACCACAGACGACAAGCGGACCCGCCATTGGGCCACGGCCAGCTTCATCTATCCCGATAACTGTTTTCTTTTTGTCCCAGAATAGACGTTCATAGCGATCCATTAGGTTGCTCCCAAGTGATCTTTCCTAGTTTGTGATGCTTGATCTCAAGCAAAAAAAACTTAAACACACGCATCATATCTGCTTTCCCCTCTTTGGTCAGCATGCCCTTGCTTTTTGCCAAATGATAAAAAAAGCCATCTGCATCCATGTACTCGACCATCACATCGTATCGCTGATCCAATCGCTTTGGATATTGGTTTTTCATATAGTCATATGCATATCGAACGATATCTTCAAGCGGCAGGATCTGTTCTTTGATCGCATTGGTCAATGCCAGTTTCATCCCGATGGTCTGATCATCGAACTTTGGCCATAGAACACCCGGTGTGTCCATCAAAAAGAGCTGCTTGCCTATGGGGATCCAACTGACGGTTTTGGTCACTCCCGGTCTATCTGCAACCGGTGCCATTTTGCGTTTTGCCAACTGATTGATCAAAGTTGATTTTCCAACATTGGGAATGCCCACGATCATGACCTTCAAAGGACGATTTTTGATCCCTCTTTTGGCATCTTTTTCTCTTTTTGGCTTACCTGCCTGCTCGATCGCGGCGATCAGTTTGTTTTTGCTTATGGGGGCAGTCGCATCCACAAACAGACATACCTGACCTTGACTTTGAAAATAGGTTTCCCATTTAGTTGTAAGGGCATCATCAGCAAGATCACTTTTGGTAAAAGCGATCACTTTGGCTTTATGAGGGGCCATTTCTTTCAACAAAGGGTTTTCACTCGATAAAGGAATGCGAGCGTCACGAAGTTCAACGATCACATCGATCAAGGCGATGTTTTCCTGCATCAGCCTTTTGGCTTTGGCCATGTGCCCCGGGTACCATTGGATCGTCATAGGCTACCTGTGCAGGATCCGCATCTGATCAAACGGATAGATGATGTATACATGCTTGCTGATGATGTTTTTGATTGGATACGGACCTCTCATCCTTGAATCAGTCGAGTTGATCCGATTGTCTCCCATCACGAACACCTGATCTCTTGGGATGGTGATTGGTCCAAAGTCAGCCGTAAAAGGACGAGCACCATTGTTGGTCATTCTCCGCACATAATCCGCATCGAGAAAGTCCTGTACGATAAGTTCACCGTCGATGTAAAGTTGGTCGTTTTTGAACTCCAACACTTCATAAGGAAGGCCAATGACTCTTTTGACGAAATAATCTTGATCGATGGCATCATAGATGATCACGATCTCAAAGCGTTCGAGTTTCGTAAGTCGATGAGATAGGATATTGGAAAACCCACGCTGGCGATCCATCAATGTTGGTTGCATGCTCAAACCATCGATTTGGATCGGTTTGATCACAAACTGAGTAAGTAGTATTACGATGATAACACTGATGAGTGCTGATTTGAGCAGATCGATGACCTCTGCGATGATTTTTCTTTGTTTCATATGACCTCTTAAAAGAAAACGCCTCTCGGCGTTCTTTTATCGAATCTCTTTAAGACGTGCAGCTTTTCCGGAACGACCGCGTAAATAAAATAGTTTACTTCTTCTGACCTTGCCGCGTCGCAGAACCGTTACTTTCTCGATCAATGGTGAATGGATCGGAAAAGTTCGTTCGACTCCGACCTGTGACGATACTTTGCGTACGGTGAATGTTTCAGCAATGCCTTTTCCGCTACGTGCAATGACCAGGCCTTCAAATGCCTGGATACGACTTTTGTCGCCTTCCTTGATTCGTACATCGACCCTTACGGTCGCACCCGGACGAAAATCAGGAATGTCCGTGCGAAGTTGTGATTGTACAACTTCATCCAATAGTTTACTGTTCATTTTTCTCACTCCTAGTTAGTGTCGGTTCTTGCATCAAATGCAGCGGAACCACAATGGTTCAGGCTCTACTTAATCTATCATAAAACCTTATAAAAATCAATGATCTTGGTCTTCCTCCGCCATCACTTCTTCAAGCAGCTTGATTTGCTGTTTGTCAAGCTTTGCTTTGCTCAGAAGATCTTTGCGATGAAGATATGTTTTACGGATGGCTTCTTTTTGTTGCCATTTCGCAATGTTTTGATGATGTCCGCTAAGCAGGATCTCAGGTACTTCGAGTCCCTCAAACTCAGCAGGACGAGTGTATTGAGGATACTCCAGCAAAGAATCTTCAAACGATTCGATCTGGGTTGAATCTTCCGAGATGACTCCTTTGATCAGACGTACGACGGCATCGGTCACAACCATGGCAGCAACTTCACCACCTGTTAAGATATAGTCCCCGATCGAAAGCACCTCATCGACATAATGAAGCACTCGCTCATCGACCCCTTCATAATGTCCACACAGCAAAATCAGATGATCGATCTGGCTCAGATCTTTTGCTTTTTGCTGATCGAGTACAGGTGCTACCGGAGTCAGATAGACGACTCTGGACTGAGAGATCGGAAGAGCGTCGTGTAGGGAAAGAGTGTAGATCTCGGTGG
>CALFEZ010000125.1 GCA_937957895.1 uncultured Erysipelotrichaceae bacterium | reverse complement strand
GATCATTTGACCTTGCATCTTTGAAACTCCGGAGAGGTCCAAAAATTTGATGACAGCATTGGTAGCCGAATCGATGATATCCACTTTCAATCCGGCTTTTCTGAATGTTTCAAGATATGATTCGATGACTTCTTCCAAAACAGCTACAGCTAAGATCCGATACATCGGATCTTCTTCAACACTGACTTCTTCCAAAATCACAAAATCCATCACATAGTTGGGGGTCAGATTCAATACACTGATCATTTGATTTCGAACCAAAAGCGGCAGTTTCTTACTGTCGACTTTTGGAAGGAAAATCTCTCGATAGATGATCGAAGAGTTATTCATGCATATGATACAACTCTCTTCTTTGGTCCCCAACTCATCGAGATTTTGTTTCAGCAATGCAGAAAAATCTTCCTTGTTTCTTATCCCCATGAAATCCACATATTTGTCCGGAAACGGAAACATGTGCATTTTCTTGATCGAGACTTTGTTGATGGTCACTTTTGCCTCGACGATATACACTTCATCATTTCTAATTTCAATTGATAAAGCCAAGTGAATACCCCCTTTTGTATTTAAACAATCGATTCATACATCTGAAAAATCGGTTGAATAATGGAAATGACAATAAATCCAATGACGACACCCAGGATGATGATCATCGCTGGTTCGATCATTGAAACCAAACGTTGAAGTGCGGACTCTGCTTCATTGTCGAAGTAGTCTGCAGTTGAACTAAGAATATCTCCCAATGAACCTGTCTCTTCTCCTACATAGATCATGGAAGAAAGCATAGGATCGAATGCTCCGGTTTCATCGATCGCTTTGGAGATTAACTCTCCACGGCTCACCGCAGCAATGATATCTTTGAACATGTTTTCAAGATACGTGTTGTTGAGTACTCTTCCTGTTGTTTCCAATATATCGATGACCTTGACCCCACTGGAATAAAGTGAAGAAAGCGTTCTGGCGGCACGAGCAGAATAGATGGTCTGTGCGAGTTTGCCGATCACCGGCATGAACAAAATAAAGCGATCATATCTTACGCGCACCGTTCGAACTTTTAACATGAACCGGATCACGATCCCGGTCGCAACAAGCACAGCAATGATCGCCATCCAGTTGTTGATGATAAAGTTGCTGATCGCCAAAATAATGGCGGTGGTCCATGGCATATTTTCAGGATCGAACATGGAAGTGATCGTTGGCAGTACAAAAATAACCAACAACAACACGACCACTACAGATACAAGCCCCAAAATAGCAGGGTAAATACTTGCACTTTTGATCTTGTTGGATAATTTAAGCTCTTTGTCATAGTGATCTGCCATTAGGCTCAAACTGTTGTCCAGTGTTCCACCTAACTCACCTGCAGATACCATGTTGACAAGCAGATCAGGGAAAACACCTTTTTGGGATTCCATGGCAATGGAAAGCGTGTTTCCTTTTTGAACTTCTTCATAGACATTTCGATAGATCTTTCGGGCTTTGGGTGTATCTGCCTTATCCACAAGCATATCCAAAGCCTGGATGACAGGGATACCCGCTTTGATCATTGTGCCAAGCTGACGAGCAAAAATGACAAGACTTTTGGTACGTAGGTTTCCTACATTTCTTCCTGCTTTTTGGGCTTCCTGATATTCGAGCATGTAAAGAGACTTGCTCTTTACTGCTTGAGCCAAGTCTTCGATGCTTTCTGCATTAACAACTTCCGATACCGTATTACCTTTGGTATCGATCGCGGTTACTTGATAACTCCTCATATAGACCCCCTTAGTGACTTGATGTTATTTTTCCATGACCGGTAAGAACACAACTGTGATTTGGGTTGGCTCTTCAAGGTATGGTAGTGGTGTCCATTCAAAGAATGGATATATGGCTGTTGTTGGTGAATAGATCATGGATGGATTGGAAGAACTAAACTGATATTGACTTACCATGACTGAGCCATACATCGATGCTGAAGCTTGATGAGTGTAGATAGCATTGGGGGCATAGATCCAGATGGGATCGCCTTCGGTACCAACTACTGAATCAGGAGTCAATGTATTGACTCTGCCTGCAGGGGTGACGAAAAATCCCGTGTACTCACCTCGTAAATACACAGGTGCACAAGAATCTGTTAAAATACTTCCATTAAAATATGTTTTGTTTGTTTCGATCTTTGGGCCGTTATAGGAGCTGAAGTTGCCCATGT
>CALFEZ010000124.1 GCA_937957895.1 uncultured Erysipelotrichaceae bacterium | reverse complement strand
CAACGGCAAAAACAAAGAAGAGGCTATCCAGATCATGAACCAATGGTTGGTCGATCATGGTATCGGTGAATACAAAGTCACTTTCAAACTGCGTGACTGGTTGTTCAGTCGTCAGCGTTACTGGGGAGAACCGATCCCGATCATCTTCATGGAAGATGGTACACAACGAACTGTCCCTTTGGAAGACCTTCCTTTGGAGCTTCCGGCGGTGAAAGATTATTCTCCCTCAGAAACTGGAGAGTCACCACTTGCCAATGCACAAGATTGGCTTTATGTCGAGATCGACGGAGTCAAAGGCAAACGTGAGACCAATACGATGCCACAATGGGCAGGATCTTGCTGGTATTACATGCGTTTTGTCGATCCGAAAAACGACAAACACTTCGCGGATAAAGAACTTCTCGATCATTGGCTTCCGGTCGATCTGTATGTCGGTGGGGCAGAGCATGCCGTATTGCATCTTCTCTATGCCCGATTTTGGCATAAGGTGCTTTATGATTTAGGACATGTGTCTACTCCCGAGCCGTTTACGCGATTGTTCCATCAAGGGATGATCTTGGGAGAAAATGGAGAGAAAATGAGTAAAAGCCGGGGGAACGTGCTCAATCCCGATGATTATGTCGTTTCTCACGGAGCCGACACCTTGCGGGTGTATGAGATGTTTATGGGACCACTGGAAGCGGCTTTGCCTTGGAGTGATCAAGGCATGGATGGCATTCGACGTTGGCTGGATCGGGTGTATCGTTTGTTTGTTCAAGACAGAGATAAAATCGTTGATTTCAATGATCACCAGCTCGACAAAGTGTATCATTACACCGTCAAAAAAGTATCACATGATATCGATACGCTCAATTTGAATACGGCAATATCACAAATGATGATCTTCATCAATGAATGCTACAAAGCTTCTACCGTGTATGTGGAATATGCCAAAGGATTCATCAAGCTGTTTTCTGCTTTCGCTCCGCATCTGGGTGAAGAGCTATGGTCGGATCACTGTGATGAAAATATCACCTATCAACCATGGCCAACATACGATGAAGCGATGCTTGTTGAAGAAGAAGTCGAGATGGTGGTTCAGATCAACGGCAAGCTTCGAGGCAAGCTCACGGTACCGGTCGATCTGCAGGACGATCAAGTCATCGCTCAAGTCATGGCACTTGATGCGATCCAACCTCATCTACACGAAAAAAAGATCGTCAAGACGATCGTAGTCAAAAACAAGATAGTCAATATCGTGATCAAGTAACCACTAAGAGTGGTTGCTTTTTATTTGATCCAATGCATCATTGAGTTCAGCTCCCAAGATGATCATCATCCCTGTAATGTATAACCACAACAAGAAAACCATGATCGATCCAAATACTCCATAGGTGCTGTAATTGGCAAAATGATTGACATAATAAGCAAAGCCGGTCGACCCTAGCAACCATCCCAATAAGGCAAAGATGGTGCCTGGCCAGATGGTCGGATCATCACCGGTTTCAGGAACGATCTTATAAAGCAAAGCCAGTGTTCCGGCAATGGCCGTTGTGGAGATGACCCAGCTTGATATGGTCACGATATCAAACAAACCCGTCATGTTTGGCAATAAGTCACTCAAAAACGGATAGACCAATGAACCCAACACCGGAACGATCAAAAACAACGACATCGAGATACCAATCATGATGGTAAAAAACAATGCCATCGCTTTGTTTACGTACCATGAGTGTTTAGATTTTTGACCATATGCCAACAATACGGCATTCATGATCGAGTTGACCGCGATCGAGGCAGCATACAATGCCGAAATCAGACCAAATGAAAGCAAGCCGATCCTTTGTCCTGAGATCGACTGGATGTACAAAAGCAAAAGATCATGGACATTTTGTGGGCTGAAGGATTCGATGTTTTCCAATAGTCCCGTCAATCCGACATCAAAAAGTCCAAGCAATGCCTGGATAAAGATAAACAAAGGAAAGATGGCCAACGTGAAAAAGTACGCCAAAGAACCACTGATATGCCGGATTTGGTGCTCTTGATAGCGATGAAGCATGTCCTTGATCAAAACGATCAAGTTGTCTTTAGTCATCATATCTTAAAGTATAAAGGTGTATCTGCGGATTTGCAAATAACCGCATGTCATAGCGTGTGGTTCCGATGCCATTGCTGATATCCAAACGGATGCCATTGACGATGCTGGTAGGCGCGATATGGTTTTGTGCATAAGGTACTTTCATGATGGGGCCAATCAATGGCAAAGCGATCTGACCACCATGACTGTGCCCGCTTAATTGCCAATCGACTTTGTTGATGGGTAGCAGATCGATGATATCGGGAGTGTGTGAAAGTACGATCGTCATCAAGGAATCATCATGCATCGAAAATGCTTTTTCGATATCGGGACTTCCCAATAACTGAGAATCAAGTCCGATCAGTGAGATCTTGTCTTTTTGTTGGTTGTAAATATGGGTCTCTTCGTTGACAAGCACCATAAACCCACCTTTTTGAAGTGTTTCACTTACGATGGCTCTGGTCCGTGTGGATTCGTGATCATGGTTGCCAAGCACTGCATACTTCCCCAATCTTGCAGGGATCCTTGCCAGCAGGTCGCTCAGTTGGTCGATGACCTGTTGACTGGGTAATCTGACGGATGGATGATCATACAAGTCACCGCCAAACAGCACGATGTCAGGGTCCAGGTCGATGATCGTTTCAATGAATGGTTCAAGTCGCTCTTTGTCCATGAACAGATTGTAATGGATATCACTGAAAAACAAGATCGTGATCTCGTCAAAAGAAGCCGGCGTTTTTTCAAAAGTACGCTGGTCCGTGACGATCTCAATGCGTCGAACACCATAATAAGTCATTTCTTTATATGTCATGTAGACGGTGATGCTCAATATCAGCACCACAACGCTGTACACGATCAGTTTTTTTCGTTTCATGCTTTCACCTTGTTCCATTTTACCATAAAATGGAATCATACCATATATCAACACGATGGGAGCATGACATGAAAGACATTCTTTTTGAACTTACAGACGTGACATATGCAAAGATCATCAACATCAAACACATGATCATCCATGGCAACATGACCACATGCATCATCGGACAAAGCGGTGCAGGTAAAACAACACTGTTGCGCTTGCTCAATAAGCTCATCTCCCCAAACACAGGAGAGATACGATTTAAGGATACACCTTTAAGCAGCATCGAATCGACAGCGTTGCGCAAACAAGTGGTGATGTTGTCTCAGCAACCGATCATGTTTGAAAAAACCATACAAGACAATTTAACGATCGGGTGTGTGTTTGCCAAAAAGGAGATCCCCACACAACAGCAGCTTCAAGACATGATGCAGCAGTTGTCCCTCAGTAAATCACTTTCGGATGATGCATCCAAATGTTCGATCGGTGAAAAACAACGAATCGCACTCGGAAGAGTGTTGCTTATGGATGCAGATGTGTATTTGATGGATGAACCCTCTTCTTCTTTGGATGTGCAAACAGAACAACTGATCATGGATGTCATCGTCAAATACACCAAATCGAAAGGACATGCTTTGATCATGGTCACTCATAGTGAAAAAGTAGCCAATACATACGGAGATCGCATCATCGATCTTCACAAGGAGAAAACCTATGGATGAAATCATTTCACTAAGCCTATATCAGCTTTTGGTTGCGTATGTGTTTGTTCTGATCGTCTTTTTGATCATGAAATGGCGCAAGATCCCCAAACAGAAGCTGCTTTTTATGGCAGCAGTGCGCATGAGCATCCAGCTTATTTTGGTCGGATATCTGCTTTTGTGGGTGTTTGATCAAAAAAATCCCTGGGTGACATTGCTGATCATCATGGTCATGCAGACTTTTGCCGTTGCCACGATTTTGGATAAATTCAAAAAAAAGATCTCTGTACCATTAAAGAAAGTAGTGATGATTTCATTTCCGACAGCTACACTGTCCGTGCTTCTTTACTTTTTGTTTTTGGTCATCCAGATCGACCCTTGGTATGATCCGCAGTATTTCATCCCAATTGCCGGTATGATCATCGGTAACTCCATGACCGGAGTCACTTTGGCTTTGTCGCAGATGGATACTCAAATGAAAGATCACCATGCCAAAGTCGAAGAAGTACTCATCTTGGGAGGATCCGTCAGTGAAGCAACCAAACCCTTGATCGATAAAAGTTTTCAGGAGGCGATCGTCCCAACTTTAAA
>CALFEZ010000123.1 GCA_937957895.1 uncultured Erysipelotrichaceae bacterium | reverse complement strand
AAATAGAACCTTGTGTTTGGGTTAAAGATGAACATGGAAATTGGGATCATTGTGACGGTACTTTTTGTTTTGACGAAGGTGGCCCGCTTCAAGAGAAAAACAATGAGGATGAATAATGGAAACCCTTGATCTTTTGCTTGGTGGTAAATATCGGTTTTACGACATCCGGCAGAATGAGAGGTGGAAAACGTGGAAATAATAGCTCATTCATGGACACATGGCACAGGAAAGACATATGCCATGCTGGGGACTGTGACAGACCAGATGATTAAAAACCCTGGCAAAAGGGTTGATATGTTAACTGGGTTTGCAAGGTCTTGTCCACTTCCGATCAATCTTGATTCAACTGGAATGTCACAGCTTTGGATTTTTGCGAGCATGATAAAATCAATGCTGGGATCCAAAGCAGACATTTTAGTTTGTGACCGGACCATTTACGATGTTATTGCCTATACAGTTGTAGGTGCCAAGGATTATGCCCTGGCAGACTGGATGCTGGAGTCCGTAAAGCATGGATTGATAAAATACGATAAGATTTATTTTCATCTTGGGGAAAAGCACAATTATTGCAAAGACGATGGGTTGAGATGTCTCGATGTTGATTTCAGGGAGCGGATCGACAAGTGGTTGGTTCGGTTTTACAAAGAATCGGGGATAGAGATAGTCGAATATGGGAGAAAAGATGATTTATAATCCTTGGCTGGGAGTATGGATCTTTTGGCATGGTGTGTGTTTTAATCCGGTCTTGTATCTGTTTTGGATGAGGGCAGGTGTGATATGATGGATGAAACATTTAACGAGATGAGTAATGACAGAATAATAGCGGTATTGAAAGAGTTAAAATCACGATATTCCGGAACGTATCCGTCAAAATTTTATTTTTCCCTGGGTTATGCGATCAGGCTTTTTGAAAAAGAGATGAAAAAGGAGCAGCATGAAACTAAACGACCTTTGTACCGTGATTGTAAACTGTGAAAAAGACTGCTCAGATGAACAGCCTGAAAGATGTAACCTGTGGAGGCATCCAAAAGTGATAGATGAGGTTAGATCAAACCGGGCAGAGCGATTAGCAACTTATTTTTATGACAACACTTTTGAAGTCATGATCGCAAAACGGTATCATTTTGGGTCTATTTTATACCGGGTGCCGTCGGAGTGTTTGGAAGAAATTAA
>CALFEZ010000122.1 GCA_937957895.1 uncultured Erysipelotrichaceae bacterium | reverse complement strand
CGAGCTGTCTCGACGACAACTTTGTCATCGATTGTATAGTGATCTTCGTTTGTACCGAAGGTGTATGCTTTTTTTATGCCTTTGAATCGAATGATACATGCATATAGAAATTCATCTTTGTTGCTGATGATGTCGATATCGTCTCTGTCTTTCATTGCATGCTCTCCTTCCTATGGTATTTGATCCAAAGCGAACAACATTTGATCGACCAGTAGGTTCATGTTCGCATTGGTCTGTATTTTATCTTTGCCTTCATTGAATATCTTCATGGCATCCAGGCTGATCTTTCGCAATCTGGTATCTTCGATCGCCTGATCCCACCAGTTCACATTTCTGATGTTCTGATATGCAGAATCTTTAAAGAAAATATACGCAATCTGACAAAATAATTCAACGACTTGCTTGATGTCTTTGCTTTTGAAGTTGAATCCTTCTTTTTGAAGATACACATTCGCCTCAAGAATATCGCCATGGAAGTGAGTCAAAAACTCTTTGAATGTATCCCTTGCCTTTCCATATGCTTCATCTTGATGCATCGTGATAGCACTTGAAACATCCGAGACGATATGTGCGATCAGATAACGGTCCAAATCGTTGTCTATGTCTTCTTTGAGCAGTGGTTCTAACTGATTCACTCCTTGTGATGCAAATGGGATCATCTGTGTTCGTGAAAGAACCGTTGGCAACAGTTGATCGGAGTTTTCACTGGTGAGTATGGCAAGCATGTCTTTTGATTCCGGTTCTTCGAGAAACTTCAAAAGACTATTGAGTGCTTCCGGTGTGGCATTTTCAACCTGATGGATGATATACACTTTTTTCCCGGCCTGTTCAAGACTGGTTTGCATAAAACGAGATTGCAGATCAAGGATCTCTTCTTTTTTGATGTTGCGATTGGCTCCATCGATGATGATCAGATCTGCATAATTGTTTTCTTTGATGCGTCTGCAGTCATTGCACGTTTCACAGGCAAATACTTCGGTCTTTTGTTGGCAAATCATGGTTTGTGCAAGCAAGATCGCTGCTTCTTTGGTGAGTGATCCTCTGCTGCCATTAAAAAGATAAGCATGGCTAAGCTGTTGCTTTTTTAGAGAGTTCTCAAGTATTTGCACGGCAACTGGCTGTGCTTGCTTCAGCGTCTTGTAAAACATCGATCACATGATCCTTTTTTTGATGGCTGCGACGGCATCGCTGACGATATCATACACTTGACGATCGGCATCTACGACTACATATCGATCTTTGTAGATCTCTTTAAGCTGTTGGTACCCTTTTGCCACCAACAGGTGGAAGTGTTCTACTTCACGATCCAGACGATCACGATAGTGTCGGTCCGCTATCCGACTTAATCCCTTGACCGGATCGATATCCAAAAAGATCGTCAGATCAGGATAGGTTCCTTCGATTGCGAATTCATTGATCATGCGAACTGCTTCCAGACCGATCTCACGGCCAAACCCTTGATATGCCAATGAACTGTCAACAAAACGATCGCAAATCACGATCTTGTTTTCTTTGAGTGCAGGCAAAATCTTCTCCACAAGATGTTGTCTGCGGGAAGCTGCATACAGCAACGCCTCAGTCTTTTTATCCATCGACGTGTTGTTTGGGTCAAGGATAATATGACGGATCTTTTCTGCTATTTCAATGCCTCCCGGCTCTCTTGTATATATGACATCAAACCCTTCGGTTTTTAATTGCTGAAATACGTTGGTACTGATGGTCGTTTTGCCGCTGCCATCAGGCCCTTCGAATGTTATAAACCAACCACGATCCATAAATAACTCCTTCTTGAGTCATTATATCATGAACCAACTTATTCCTTGCTTAATTTTTTCAGTCTGTCACAAAATCAAGTATAATGTTTTAGAGGTGTTCTATGAAACAAAAAGAGAAGACACTACACAAAACCACCTACTTCGAGGGTAAGATATTCAATGTCAGGGTCGATCAAGTCGAGGTAGACCAAAAACAACGTATTCGCGAGATCGTGGATCATCCCGGAGGAGTTTGTGTTTTGGCTCTTAATCATAAAAACGAAGTACTTGTCGTTGAACAGTTTCGATATGGTTCTCAAAGCTTCATGCTCGAGTTACCGGCAGGCAAAAAAGAACGCGATGAAGATCCGTTGATCACCGCCAAACGTGAGTTGTTGGAGGAAACTGGATTTAGAGCGAATATCTGGGAATCATTTGGGGTGTTTTATCCCTCTCCAGCTTATTTGAATGAAGTCATCTACTTTTATATTGCTCATGATCTGCAGGCAAAAAGCCAGCAGCTTGATGAAGGTGAGTATTTGGATTCATATTTCCTGCCATTGGAAACTCTCAAAGAAAAAGCACTCAACAATGAGATCACTGATGGCAAAACGATCGCATTCGTATTGAGATATTGTTTGGCAAAAATGAAAGAAAAAGATGTTTAGTTTGTTATAATGATACAAAGGAGAAGAAATATGAACAGAATCAAGGCATTGCGCATACTCAATATCCTGTTGTTTATCGTATTTGTTTTTTTAGGATCCAGTGGCATCCTTTATTGGCTTGGCTGGCTTGATATCCCTTATGCAATCTTTAGTTTAGTTCATCCGTTGACAGGAACGATCCTCGTCATCCTTGTGATACTGCATTTGATTTTGAATTACAACTGGATCAGAGCAAATTACCTTAAGAAAAGAAAATAAAGCCTTAGGCTCATATCAAAACGTGAATGATCAAAATGATCATATTAGAGAGGAGTATGTTATGGTTGGAATCATACTTGTTTCCCACAGCAAGAAAATAACAGATGGGTTAAAAGAAATGATCGAAGAAATGACGGGGAAATACGATCACATTTCCATCGTATCGGCAGGGGGGACCGATGATGGCAGGATCGGAACAAACCCGATCTATGTAAAAGAGCAAATCGAAGCACACAGCGAAGCTGAGTCGATTTTCCTGTTTGCGGATATCGGTAGTGCAGTATTGAGCATCGAATCTGCTATGGAACTGCTTGAAGATGAATCACTTAGAGATAAGTGTGTCTATATCGATGCACCGCTTGTTGAAGGAGCTTTTGTCGGCTCGGTACAGTGTATGGTGGACCCTTCTCGAGAACTGGTCATCAAAGAAGTAACAAAACTAAAAAGCGATAGAGATTGATCTCTATCGCTTTTCTTTAATTCAATACTTCCAACAATTTCTTAAACATGATTCCTGATGAATAAGAGCCTGGATCGATATGTCCAATAGACCTTTCTCCCAGATAGGAGGCACGCCCTTTGGTAGCTTTCAGTGGGATCGTTGCCTCAACAAGTTCATCAACAACAGATGGGGTCAATGTCCCTTCTTTTAATCTTTCGATCGCAGGGATCCATAGATCCACCATTGTTTTTTCACCCAGCGTTGCTTTTCCGCGTAATTTTATCGAATTGATGCCTGCTTCGAGCAGTTCAATGATCTCATCACGTGATAATTCAGTTTTATCACCAGTCAATTTAGCCATAGCCATAAAAGCTGATCCATACAACGGTCCGGCTGCTCCGCCAACCTTGCTAAGCAATGTCATGCCAAGCAGTTTGAACTCATCGGTGATCGACTCAGTGACCTTGTTTTCTCTAGCTTCAAGCCAGGCTGTGAGCCCTTTGCTCATATTGAATCCGTGGTCTCCGTCACCGATGGCATTATCCAGATCACTGATGTAAACTTTTTCTTCGTTGACGATGGATGCCCACTTTTTAAACCATATTACGATCTTCTCTTGATTCATACGACTACCACGCGATAGTTTCTGCTTCTTGGTTAATTAGATCCAACCATTTTTTGTCCTTGATGCGGAAGATCGTCAAGGAGATACCTGCCATCTCGATGGATGTCATTTTGTCTCCAAGGATGTTTTTAACAACTTTGATATTGTCTGCTGCCAATAGATTCAATACATCATTAGCAAACACATATTGTTCCATCAAAGGTGTTCCGCCCATGCCGTTGACCAATACAAGTACTTCGTCAGCGGAAGTCAAGTTCAATTCTTTTTTGATTTTGGTGTAGAATTCTTTAGCCATTTCAGCCGATGTTTGAAGTTTAAGTTTGCGATATCCTGGCTCACCATGGATACCAATACCAAACTCGATTTCATCTTCAGCCAACTCAAATCCAGGTTTTCCAGCTTGAGGTACGATCGCTGGAGTCAAAGCCAAGCCCAAAGTAGCCATTTCTGGTAACAATTTT
>CALFEZ010000121.1 GCA_937957895.1 uncultured Erysipelotrichaceae bacterium | reverse complement strand
CTGCTATTGGTTGGACTTTCATCACAAGCCCTGCCCCGCCTCCAAAAGGATAATCATCGACACGATGATGTTTGTCCGTGGTGAAATCACGGATGTTCACCGTCTTGATGATGACATGATTTTGAAGTTGTGCTTTCTTGATGATGGATGTCATCAGAAAATTCTCAAACATCTCTGGAAAGAGAGTACAGATCGTGATCTTCATAGTAGTCCTTCTATGCTTTTGATGTGAATCACTTTATTGATTTTGTCCGTTTGCAGGATAAATGCATCAACATATGG
This sequence comes from uncultured Erysipelotrichaceae bacterium, assembly GCA_937957895.1. Classification (GTDB taxonomy): domain Bacteria; phylum Bacillota_I; class Bacilli_A; order Erysipelotrichales; family Erysipelotrichaceae; genus UBA6182. Next base: position 5,771 of record CALFEZ010000121.1, on the reverse strand, counting down.
GATCATGATCACTTTTGCAGGGGTTTTGATCCTGAGGACCGGATGAGCCGGCATGTCCATCACTTGAATAACACTACCGATGATCTGGTTGTTCTCTTTAACGACACAATCGATCAGATCGTGATATGCTACACGATCTTCCTGATCACTGTCGATCATAACCATCACATCGGCATTGATCAAATCGCTGACTTGTTCGATGGTATCATGATCGTGCAGTTTGAGTAGTCCATGTTTTTGATGCATGCGAAAGTTCTCAACAACTGCTTTGGTTTCTTTGTCATTAACCAATAACAAATGTTCTCCTTTGGCAAAACGCGTTTCAGGGATATCTGTTTTCAAAGAGACTTTAAGCTCACCCTTGATACCAAAGACTCTCACGATCTTTCCAATGCGGATCTTTTTCTTCATGTCAATATGATTCAAATTTTACAGTGATCTTTTTGTCCTCAAGTCGTGCCGGGATGGACATCATGTGCCGGATGGCACTTGCCATGCTTCCCTGTCTTCCGATCAACCGTGCGGTGTCCTCGGATTTTGCATACACCATCAAAATAACTTCTTTGTCCTCAAGACTTGGCAGTTCTTTGACGCTCAGGCTCTTGGGATCTTCCACCATCGGCTTGAGCAGATCATACAATATCTTCTCCAAGCCGTTCATTATTTGCTACCCAGTTTGGAATCATGAAATTGTTTCATGATGCCGGCTTTAGAAAACAGATTGCGTACAGTATCCGATGGGATCGCACCTTGTGAGAGCCATTTCATTGCAAGCTCGTGATTGATCTTGACTTCTTCCGGTACTGTTGTTGGATTGTAATATCCAATCGCTTCGATAAAACGTCCATCTCTTGGCGAACGCGAATCAGCAGCGACGATACGATAAAATGGATCTTTTTTGGCACCCATTCTTTTCAAACGTAACTTAACAGCCATAGTAACCTCCTTTGTTTCCTTGCATACTATATCAGATCAACCACAAGGTGTCAAGGTTCAAACCTTACCAGTTAAAAACAGGCGTATGTGCCTGTCATGTTTTATGGTGAGAACTTAGCCTTGGCGATCGGATAAAGATGCGTGATCAAAACCCGAAGTACTGCGTATATGGGAATGGCAATGATCATTCCCAACACTCCCAACAGTCGGCCAGAGAGTAGTATAAGAAGCATCACTGTCAAAGGATGGATCTTCATTTTCCGTCCGATGACCTGAGGTGAAACCAGACTGCTTTCGATCTGTTGGATCACAATGATCGCAACGATCGTGATCAAGGCTGTAAATGGCGAGATGAAAAATGCTACGATCACAGCCGGGATGGCACCGATCCACGGACCAAAGTATGGAATGATATTGGTCAAACCTGCAATAAAAGCCAATAACAAAGCATAGTCCAAGCGAATGATCCAAAAGGCAACAAGACAAAGTGTACCAACGATCAAACATACGAGACCTTGACCTTGGATGTAAGAACTCAATGTCTTGTCGATGTCAACCAATACTTGAGAAACATGGTTTTGATCGCTTGGTTTGAACCACGATACAAAGCGAGCAATCATTTTTTCTCTGTCTTTGAGAAAGTAAAAAAGGATAAAGGGAATGATGACAATGACTAAAATGATGTTTGCCAGGGTGCCCAGCACGGCTGTGATGTTATTGACTAGTGAAGTTGCAAGATCACTCATCAAACTATTGAACTGAACAAGCAGTTCTTCTACACTAAGCAAACCCTGTAACTGCAATCGAGCGATCAAATCTGTTTCCTGAAAATCCTGGATTTGTTGTTGGATCCTTCCGATGAACTCCGGGATGCTCTCCGTTAGGCTGACAAATTGGTTTTGCAGGATTGGTACAAAGTTCATCATCATGGCCGTTACGATCAGAATCAAAGCCAGATAAATCACCAAGATCGACCAAGTTCTTGCCATCTTCTTTTCTAATACAGCTACAAGAGGTTTGAGAATATAAAACAAAAATACACTCAGGATCATGGGGATAAACAGCGTACGGAAAATGACAAAGAGCGGTTCAAAAAACCAACTGATCAATGATCCAAGATAGATGATCGCAAACAGCAGTAAGATCATTAGTCCGAATCTGAATATTCTATCGTTCATGATGCCTCCTTTATTGAAGTTGTTGCTTTAGCGCTTTTTCTTCTTTTTCTTTTTTTTGTTTGGATTCTTTTGGGTGTTGGAACCGGAACTCATCATTCCGGCATTGGGGTTTGCTTGTTTGAGCATCATCTGCATTTGTTGCTTTGTTTTTTCAAACTGAGAAAGCAACTGATTGACCTGAGCGATACTCACCCCACTGCCCTTTGCGATGCGAGTTTTCCGAGAAGCCTTCAAAATCGATGGATCTTGCCTTTCTTGCGGGGTCATGCTCAAAATGATTGCTTTGGAAGTTCCCATCGATTTAGATGCCACATCATCATCGATTTGATCGACAAGTTGCTTGGCATTGGGCAACATTTTCAACATGCCTTTTAGTGATCCCATCTTGTTCATCTGCTCGATTTGATCGAGCATGTCATCCAACGTGAATGTTCCCTGCATCAAACGCTGCATGCTGGTCATCGACTTTTTGGCGTCGATTTTTTCTTGTGCTTTTTCGACTAACGAAACAACATCTCCCATACCTAGGATTCGATTTGCCATGCGATCGGGATAGAAAAGTTCCAAATCATCGATCTTTTCCCCAACCCCTACAAACTTGATCGGCACTTGCGTCAACGAAGCTACTGATAAAACGCCGCCACCTCGAGCATCACTGTCAAATTTGGTTGCCATCAAACCGGTGATGGGCAATGTTTCCTTGAACTTTTTCGCTACTCCGACGATATCCTGTCCGCTCATGGCATCGACAGTCAGCAAGATTTCATGTGGAGCAAAAGTTGAGTTCAATGTCGCGAGTTCTTCCATCAGGATCTCATCCACGGCCAATCGTCCTGCCGTATCGACGATCACGGTGTCGTATCCACCTTTTCTGGCATGTTCCAACCCTTGTTGGATGGTGGTAAGCGGCGTTTCTTGAAGGGTCAATGCGAACACATCGATGTTGACCATTTTACCGAGTACTCTCAATTGATCCACAGCAGCAGGACGCTGAAGATCAGCCGCCACAAGGAGCACCTTTTTATTTTGCTTGGTTTTAAGATAGTTTGCGATTTTTACAGCCGAAGTCGTCTTTCCACTACCTTGTAAACCGACCATAAACAGAATCGGCAATGGATGTGCAAGATCCAAACCAACTTCTTTATCTCCAAGCAATGTCACCATCTCATCATAGACGATCTTAACGACCATCTGGGATGGTGCTACATTATCGATCAAGGAGATACCGATGGCTTTTTCTTTGATGGTCGCAAGAAAGCTTTGGATGACATTCAAGTTGACATCAGCATCCAGCAGTGCCATGCGTATTTCTCTTAAAATATCGTTGATGTTTTGTTCAGTAAGTCTTGGTTGTTGTCTTATTTTAGCCAGTATCCCACTTAGCCGTTCACTCAGTTGATCAAATGCCATTGTTTACTCCTTATCTTCTGTAATCGAATTTTTGTTGATCATGTATCGTCGGGTCTTTGTGATCGCTTCTTCGATCGCTTCATCATACTCCCCAAAAGACTCAAATCGTTCTGTTTTTGCTTTGAGCGGATTTGTGATCGGATGTGCGGGAGTAAATACGGTGCAACAATCCTCAAAGGGCAAAACAGATATGTCAAAGGTTTTCAGTTGCTTTGCCATTTGGATGATCTCATCCTTGTCGTATGTGATCAAAGGTCTCAATATCAGTTTCTCGCTCACCTCATCGATGCGCTGCATGCTTGAAAGTGTTTGAGATGCTACCTGTCCTACACACTCACCCGTGATCAACACCGATGCATGATAGGCTTCAGCAAGCCTGTTGGCGATGCGAACCATCATGCGTCGCATGATGGTGATGCGATAACTTTCAGGCACTGTTTGATTGATAATCATCTGGACTTTTGCAAATGGTACGACAAGTACTTGTGTCTTATTTTGATAGATGCTGATCGTTTTTGCAAGCTTCAATACCTTATCGATGGCTTGCAGTGATGTAAAGGGTACCGTCTCGAAGTGGATCCCGACATATTCGATCCCACGTTTGTTTGCCAGATATCCTGCGATCGGAGAATCGAAACCGCCAGAAAGCAACAATGCTCCTTTACCCGCCATACGAACCGGTAATCCTTTAAGTCCCTGATATGTATCCACCGATACATAAGCATGATGATGCTTGATCTCGATGCGAATGGGGATTTCAGGCTCATGTACATCGACATGATGCTCGGTGTTTTTAAGAATGCTGGTTGCTACCAAGCGATTGACATCATTGGAATCATATGGGATGTTTTTGTTTAATCGCCGAGTGATCACTTTGAAACTCGTTGGTTGTTTGTTCATCATTGCCTGTGTCGTAGTTGTGATGATCGTATCGATGTTTAGATCGACTTGTTGGACGACTGAGAAAGTGCTCAATCCGAAAACGGTTTTCAGGATGTCGATAATGCTGTTTTGATCTTCGTTTCTGTAGTTGATATAGAGCCGGTCAAAAGTACGTTCAATGCTGATTTGATCAAAGTCCTGTAATGCAAAGTGAATGTTTCTTTTGAGCAGTTTTACAAATTCATTGCGGTTGCTGCCTTTTGTTGACACTTCACCAAAACGACAGAGAATCTTATTGGACATACTCACTCACCTTTTCATAAGCTGCAATAAACCCGTCTATATCTGCTTTGCTGGTGTGATAATGAAAACTAACACGGATCATGCCGAATGCTTCCTCCGGTCGATATCCACATGCCATCAGTACATGGCTTGGTATTTTCAAGTCGGATGCACAGGCACTGTGACTTGATACGAACACCTCTTGTTGGCTAAGAACATTCAAGATGATCGAACTATGTACTCGAGGTTGGATAAAACTGACGATATACGGAGATCCTTGTTGATCTGAAACGATAGTGACATTGAATCGCTCACAAAGCTGTTCGATGAGGTGATCGCGAAGAGATACCATATGATCATGCTTCTGCCTTTGTTTTTCAATGGCATGAGTGATGACATCTCCAAATAGGATGTTTGCGATCGCAAAGGGTGTGCCGGCTCGCTTGCTTTGTTCTTGTTGTCCCCCACTAATAAGTGGTTCCATCTTGATGTGTCGCCTTTTTAGCAGACATCCGCTGCCAGAGATCCCACCCAACTTGTGTTGCGAAAAGGCCATGACGTCCGCTTTATATAAAGATGGATCGATCTTGCCTACTGCCGCTATCGCATCGACGACCAAGACTGCTTTACTTTTTTTCTGTTTTAAGAGTTGTTGGATCGCAGGAATCGGATGGATGGTGGCAATCTCGTTGTTGACAGCCATGATTACGACCATTACGGTATCCTGACGAATGCTGTTTTGTAGTTGCTGAAGGTCGATTTTTCCTTTGCGATCCACTGAGAGCATGGTGATCTCATGACCAAACCATGTATGCAACCATGTCATACTGTTGAGTGCGCAATGATGCTCCGTCGCAACGGTGATGATGTGCTTACCTATATGTTGATTAGCAATTGCGATGCCCTTGATCGCTAAATTGACAGCTTCTGAACCGGAGGCCGTGAAAAACACTTCCTGCACGTCAAATCCAAAGCAGTCGGCAATCTTTTTTCGGCTGTTTTGCATCAGTGAATCGATTTCATAACCTAACATATGATGTGCATTCGGATTAGCAAAAAAACGAGGCAACATCGCTTGTGCTG
>CALFEZ010000120.1 GCA_937957895.1 uncultured Erysipelotrichaceae bacterium | reverse complement strand
AAATGGCAGGGATCTCGATCACGTTGGTCAAAGTCGACGATCAACTTAAAGAGTTGTTCTTGGCACCAGCTGATATCCCGATCAGAGTGTTCTAAAACACATCATCCGTAAGCCATCAAAGATCTCGACATGCGTCGGGATCTTTTTGTTTTGATATCATGTTGAATCACCTGATCGATGTTGATATGATATCTAAAAGGAGTCAAATCATGCTCGCACAAGAACGTTATGAGATCATTCTAACCATGTTGCATCAACACAAAGTCGTTAAGGTTACGGAGCTTTGCGAGCTTTTTTCGGTTTCGATCGAGACCGTACGTAGAGACTTGGAGCACCTTGAATCCATGGGTAAACTGCAACGCATCTATGGCGGAGCCATGTTGAAAATCCCCACTTCCCATGAACCGATCTATCATGCAAGAGAAGACAAAAACAAACAAGAAAAACAACGGATAGGAGCAGCTGCTGCAGCTTTGATCGAAGATCATGAAACGATCATACTTGATCTTGGAACGACTACATTGGAAGTAGCAAGACATCTTAAGGACAAACAAGATCTTACGATCTTGACCAATCATCTGGAAATCGCACAAGAACTTGTCGATGTCGAAAGTTTTCGAGTCATCGTGATCGGCGGTCAACTGCGACGACATGAACTGTCGATGTCCGGGTACATGGCAGAATCCTTTATCAATGAGTTCAATGTAGACAAAGCTGTGATCGGAGTCGGTGGCATCAACCTGGATCATGGAATCTCGGATTATCATCTGGAGGAAGCACGTATTCGACAACACATGCTAAAGCGTGCTGAAAAGGTCATCGCCGTGGCGGACCATAGTAAGTTCGATGTAAAAGCCCTTGTCAATGTGTGTTCCATCGAACAGATCGACGTTCTGGTCACCGATGTTGATCCTGACCAGAAATACTCTCGCTTTCTGAAAGACAAAAAAGTACGATTAGTGATAGCACCCTAAAACAAGATCCACCATCTTGTTTTTTTTCTTTTTAATGGCAAATAGTCATGGTACAATAGTATCAAATCCACACAATATGATCATAATATCATCATTAATCCACACAACTAGCACAAGGAGGAACCATCATGAGTGCAAAAAGGAAATACTTCATTGGCTTGGATCAGGGAACGACCGGAACCACGACATTGATTTTGGATGATCAATGGAACATCCATTCTCAGGGATACTGCGAACACAAACAGTACTACCCAAAACCCGGATGGGTAGAGCACGACGCTTTGGAAATCTGGGAAAAGACCAAAGAATCGGTCGGGATCGCTCTTGAAAAAGGAGGACTCCGTATCCACGAAATCACGGCCATGGGTCTGGATAATCAAGGAGAAACAGTCGTTGTTTGGAACAAACATACTGGCATCCCCATCTACAACGCCATCGTATGGCAAGACCGTCGCACAGCCAATGAGGCTGATGCGCTGAATGAAACATGGGGAGAGAGCATCAAAGCAAAAACCGGCGTTGTAGTCGACGCCTATTTCTCGGCATTGAAAATCAAATGGGTCCTCGATCATGTCGATGGAGCAAAAAAAGCAGCAGAAAACGAAGAATTACTCGCAGGAACATTGGATTCGTGGTTGATTTGGAACATGACCGGACGCAAACTGCACATCACCGATCCTTCAACAGCCTCACGAACGATGCTCTTCAATATCCATGAAGGTGAGTGGGATCAGGAGATCCTGGATCGTCTTGGGATCCCGCTTTCGATGTTAGCAACCATCATGCCAAGCAGCCATCATTACGGTAACACCGATCCTTCTGCTTTTTTGGGCGGTGATATCCCGATCGCCGGCAGTGTCGTCGACCAACAGGCTGCTTTGTTTGGTCAGGCTTGCTTTGAACCTGGAACCGTAAAAACGACCTATGGTACAGGGTGCTTCATGTTGATGAACACCGGTGAGAAGATCGTCGATTCAGCCAATGGTCTGTTGACTACGATCGCCTGGAAAATCAATGATAAAACAAGCTATGCCCTTGATGGTGGCGTCTATATCACCGGTGCAGCTATCCAGTGGCTACGAGATGGCATCGGCATCATCGAAACAGCACAGGAAACCGAAATGCTGGCTAAAAGTGTTGAAGATACCGGTGGCTTGTATTTCGTACCGGCTTTTGTCGGTCTGGCTGCTCCTTATTGGGATCAATATGCCAGAGGCATGATGATTGGGATCACCGGAGGTACGACGCGAGCTCACATCGTAAGAGCTACCTTAGAAAGCATCGCATACCAAGTCAAAGAAAATCTGGATGTGATGCGAAAAGACTCCGGAATCGACATCCAAGTGATGCGTGTCGATGGCGGACCAGTCGTCAATGAGTTTTTGATGCAGTTTCAAGCCGATCTTTTGGGGATCCCCGTGGATGTACCGATGATCACCGAAACCACGGCACTTGGTTCTGCGTATCTGGCAGCCCTTGCAGTCGGTGAGTTCTCAAATCTTGATGAAATCGCCACAAAATGGAAACTAAACAAACGATATACCCCTCAAATCACTCAAGAAAAACGAGATGAACTGATGGCTCGCTGGAAAGAGGCAGTGAAACTATCGCGAGGTTGGGCCAAGTAACACGATATTAGAAAAGAGATATATCATGATCAAAACAGATGTAGTCATTATTGGTGCCGGTGCAGTTGGATGTGCCATTGCCCATCACTTAAGCAAACATATGATCGATGTCATCGTGATCGATAAAAGTTCGGATGTTGGTGGGGATGCCTCCAAATCAAACAGTGCCATCATCCATACTGGTTTTGACGCCAAACCAAACACATTGGAATCCATGCTGGTGGTCAATGCCAACCCGATGTACGATCAGCTGGTCGCTGACCTTGACATCCCTTTTCAACGTGTAGGAGCGATCGTATCCGCCACGACAGATGAAGAGGCAGCATTGCTGCCCAAGATCGAAGCCATCTCCCATGAAAACGGAGTGTTCGATGTCGAGATACTGACAGCTGACCAGGTCAAAGAAAGGATCCCGCAGATCACCGATCAAATCAAAGGTGGTGTTTGGGTCCCACGAGAAAGCATCATCGACCCCTTTATCATGGTCGTAGCGCTAGCTGAAAATGCAGTGGCCAACGGAGTTCGCTTTTTGCTTGGATCGAAGGTGACTGATATCATCGTAAAGAATGGTGCTGTCGATCGTGTTATCACTGAAACAGAAGAAATCCAAACCCAATACGTCATCAATGCTGCCGGTCTGCATTCTGATGATATCGCATCCATGATCGGATCGATCGATTTTACCGTTCATCCACGGCGCGGTCAGTTTTTTATCCTTGATCGTTCATCCAATCTAGAGACTCCTCACATCATTTTGCCGGTCCCAACCAAAAAAACCAAAGGCAAATTGGTGTCCCCTACTACCCATGGTAATCTTCTCATCGGTCCGACGGCTGAAGACATCCAAGACAAACAAGACCGATCCGTTACCAAAGAAGGTCTTGACGAAGTATTACATGGAGTCAAAAAACTGATGCCTGCAATCGATGTCACATATGCCATCACTGAGTACGCTGGTCTTAGACCCACGAAAACCCCTGAAGGATATGAGATCTACTGCAGCGACACGACAGAGGGGTTTGTCAATGTGCTTGGTATTCGTTCAACGGGTCTTACCTCATCGATCGCGATCGGATCGTATGTGGTCCAACTATTGAAACAAAACGGACTACAACTTATCAAGAAGCCGGATTACATCGCCAAACGTAAAGGTATCCGAAAATTCTCGACAGCCGACATGCAAACACGCAAACAGCTGATCGAAAATGATCCTCGTTATGGCAATATCATATGTCGTTGTGAGACCATCAGCGAAGCAGAGATCGTTAAGGCGATCCATTCCTTGGTCCCTGCAACCACCTTGGACGGGATCAAACGTCGCCTTCGTCCACAGATGGGACGCTGCCAAGGGAGTTTCTGTACTCCACGATTGATTCAGATCCTCAGCCGCGAACTCAACATCTCTCCTGATCGTATCCGAAAAAATGACAAAGGGTCAGAATTGCTCTTTCATAGGGAGGACAAACCATGAAGATTCTCGATTATGACGTGGTCGTGATCGGTGGTGGTCCAGCTGGGCTATCTGCTGCCAATACAGCCAAAAAAAACCATGCTAATAAGGTCTTGATCATTGAGCGTGATGATGCTCTTGGTGGTATCCTCCAACAATGCATCCATCCTGGTTTTGGTCTTCATGAGTTCAAACAAGACTACACCGGACCGGAATATGCTTATCGACACATCGAAACCATCCATCAAAACAACATCGATGTGTTTCTGCACACCACTGTTTTGCAATTGATGGATGGTTCACTCATCGCAGTTTCCAAATCCGGACTGATGAAGATCAACTATCGTTCGTTGGTATTAGCCATGGGATGTCGTGAACGCACCCGAGGTGCGATCCAGATACCCGGCAGCCGTCCTGCCGGTGTGATCACTGCCGGGACTGCTCAAAGGCTGATCAATATCCAAGGACAGGACATCGGCAAAAACATCGTGATCCTTGGCTCGGGAGACATTGGCATGATCATGGCCAGACGTCTGACGCTAGAAGGTGCCAAGGTGTTGGCAGTGGTGGAGTTATTACCGTATCTATCGGGACTGTTAAGAAACAAAGTCCAGTGTCTTGATGATTTTGATATCCCACTTTATCTTAGACATACCGTGATCGATATTGTCGGCAATCATCGTGTTGAATCCGTGACGATCGCACCGGTCGATGATGAGAATCGACCGATGATCGACAAGGCATGGTCAGTACCTTGTGATACTTTGTTGTTGTCGGTAGGTCTGATACCTGAAAATGAACTGACACAGCAACTCGATATCATCATCGATCCGAAAACTCGAGGTCCGATCGTCGATCAAACCATGCAGACATCCTGTAAAGGTGTATTTGCCTGCGGTAATGTCGTCCATGTCAATGATCTGGTCGATCATGTTTCAGCTGAAGGTGCCAAAGCAGGCAAACATGCCGCCATACATGCACAAACCAAAACAGACATCATTTCAACGCAAACACGGATCATCCCCAAAGAAGGCATTCATAGCGTCATACCTCAGATCGTGATCCAAGATGAACAGGATGATATGATCCAAATGGCTTTGCGAGTATCCACTCCCGCAAAAAAAGCTTCGATCATCATCACATCCAACGATGACATCCTATACAAAATCAAACGCAATCATGTGCGACCGGGAGAGATCCAGATGATCAAGATCCGACCTTCTCTGTTCAAAGATCTCGACCAGGTCAGTATTATGATGGAGAAGGAGTCATGACATGATCAAAAAAGAAATAACCTGCACCGTCTGTCCGGTTGGTTGTCTGATCACAATCACCGGTGATCAAGCCAAAATCCACACTTTGACCGGTAACCAATGCCAGCGAGGAATCCCCTACGCGACCGATGAGTTTATCCAACCCACACGCATCCTCACCACGACCATTCCGATAAAGGGACACCGCAATGCCAGGATCGCAGTGCGTTCAACGGCACCGATCCCTAAAGCACTTCTTTTTGATGCACTCTCCATCATCAAAAAGATCCACTTGACAGCTCCTGTCAACCATGGTGAGGTCATCGTCAAAAACATCCTCGACATCGGAGTTGATATCATCGTATCCGGTTATTGATCGATCTTGATTTATCATGTTACTTCCAAACAGCAACGATTTGTTGCTGTTTTCATTGGGATCCTTCAGATGTATAATGTATACGGAAAGAAAAGGAAAACACAATGAATACCAGACATATTCTGCTTCTGATCCTTGCATTCATGCTGTCGGCATGCCAATCAAAACCTCCACAACAACCTAGTTTTACATTGCAATCCTATCCCAAAGTGGATGGTTCGACCGTAACGATCCCGCTTTCTGAAGCCATCATGGCACAATTGACCCAACAATCACTCGACACCGTACGACCTTATATCCTTCATAACAAAACTCACCAAGCATATCTTAATCTCATCGATAAAAAGGTAGATCTGATCTTTGTGACATACCCTTCGATCGATGAACAGACCTATGCCCATGAAAAACAGATAAAACTTGAGATCGTCCCGATCGTCAGCGAGGCATTTGTCTTTTTGACCCACAAAGACAATCCCGTAGAGTCTTTGACGATCAAGCAGATCCAGGACATCTATCAGGGGATCATCACAAACTGGAGCGAGGTCGGTGGTGAGGATGTCCCCATCATTGCCTATCAACGACCTGTCAACTCCGGCAGTCAGACCGGGTTTTTGGATTTGGTCATGAAAGAACTGGAACCTACGACATCTCCCACTGAATGGATCCAGGGATCCATGGGAGAGATCATCGATGCAGTGGCTTCCTATCAAAACAAACCCGATGCCATCGGATACTCCTATTTCTACTTTGTGGTGGATATGTGGGGCAACGAGAATGTCAAATTGTTGCAGGTGGATGGTATATACCCCAACAATGAAACGATCTCCAGTAAGCAATATCCGATCCACACGGCATACTATGCAGTCTTTAGAAAAGAGGAACCGGCAAACAGCGATGTTCGCAGGATCGTTGATTGGATCTTGAGTGATGCCGGTCAGCAGCTTGCCGAGGATTTTGGTTATGTCAAAGTTCGTTAGCCTTATCACTCTGTTGATGTTGTTGATTGGATGTGGTCAAATCGTCGATCCGACGGATATCATCCAACCGGATACACCTCCATGGGAAGCTCCTTTTGCCATGCCAACGGGAAATGTCGTAAAAGCCCCGACAGAGTTTGATGCGATGTTTGTGAATCCTTTGCGATATGAGTACACACGTGAGCAACAAATCGAGTGGTTTATCATAAGAGGATTAAAGAATAAATCGATCGAAAGCAAAATCAACGATGCGATCCAACAAACCGTAAATGGACTGCTTGCATACGATCATCAAAACCTACCCCCTTATCGTGGTATTTACACAGTCATCGATGATACCTCGGTATTAAAGGAAAAGAGTCGGTATTCATATGTAAGCTACAATTACAATCATGTATTATCCATCA
>CALFEZ010000119.1 GCA_937957895.1 uncultured Erysipelotrichaceae bacterium | reverse complement strand
ATCTTAATGAAAAAGGATTTGTCTTTATTCTCAACAACAAATCCAAATCATCTGTGTTCGATGATTGGATCGAGGTCAAGATCCCGTTTGCAGCACTTAAAGATCAGACTGATCCTGCTTGGAAAGATATGCTGATAAAACCTGCCCCTTCTGGTGGTGTCATATCAGGAGGAGATCTACCTCCGCTTCCGCCTTGGAATGGACCGATGAGGATCGCATTGACATTTGATGATGGACCACATCGGACCAATACTCCAATGCTGTTGAACATCCTAGAAAAGTACAATGCAAAAGCAACTTTCTTTATGGTTGGGGCTCAAGTGGCACGCAACCCAAACATAGCCAGAATGGTAGCAGAAGCAGGTCATGAGGTAGCCAATCATTCATACACTCATGCGTACATGACATCGCTCTCTTCTTATGAGATCGTGCAGGAAATCGATCGCACCAATGCAATCATTCAGCAGGCAACAGGAGTGACGCCAACACTTTTTCGCCCACCTTATGGTGCGATCAATGATCGTGTTCGACAACACATTTCTCTAAAGGTTGTGATGTGGACAGTCGATCCTCAAGACTGGAAATATCGAGATGCGCAAAGAGTATCACGCCATGTTATCTCACATGCAAGGGACGGATCGATCGTGGTAATGCATGACCTACACCGATCCTCAGTAGAAGCCGTGGAGTTGATCTTGCAGTACATGACAAGGTATGATGTTACATTTATGACCGTATCAGAGATGTATGGAAAATAAAAATGTCTTAACAGACATTTTTTTCATCCTCTTTTTATGAGCAATCGTTCAAACCGATCGATATCCTGGATGTTGCGATAGGAGTACTTGTAGATCCTTTCACTCAAGCCCAGTCCCTGATCGAGATAAACACCTTTCATATTTGCCAAAAATGCTGACAGTATCCCATTTTTACTCGCATCGAGCACCCATGTGTCATTGGCTTTGAGTTTTCCCAAAGCTCTTGCTTTGTTAAAGATGTTGGCTTCCGGTTTACCCAAAAAGGCATCGTCACGATAAAGCTGCACAAATGGTTCGAGTCGCTGTTGAAGATAATCGCTGATTGAGTTAACGGTGGATCTTCTTTGATCATAAATCAAACCGATCCTCAAATCATGCATGCTTTTAAGCTGCAGTATTCTATCGATCATCGGATTATCATCGCAGACTTGATTGTTGATTTTTTCAAACAGAAGTGTGCTTTCTAGTTCAAACTGTTGAAAGTGAGGGAATCGAAAAAAGGTTTTTTCTGTTTGTTCGATGCCTGCTCCCAAAAGACTCTCCAAAAAGTCATCAGGCAATGGCTTGTCGATCTCTTCCGCTTTTTTTTGCCAGAAATCGATCGATAACATAACATAGTCCGTAAGAATGTTTTCAACATTGATCAAAACTGTTTGCATTTTTATCACCGATATTAGTTGTATCATAAACAAGCTGTTTATGCATTAAATATGCTAAGTGTGTTTATCCTCAATGGTTTTTGGTATAATAGGTCCAAGGAGAGATGCCATTGTTATTACGTCCAGACAAAATATACGACCAGCTAGAATCGATCGAACCGACAACGTTGACCACTTTGGGCTTGCGTTGTTTATTTGTGGACATTGACAATACACTGACTCCCGCTGACCATTCAGAGATAAACCCAAGTAAACTTGAGTGGCTAAAAAAGGTGAGTGAAACCGGTATCCGCATCATCCTGATTTCCAACAATCATGGACCTCGCATCGATGCCATTGCAAAAGTGACCAGTTTGGAGACATACAGCTTTGCCCTAAAGCCTTTTTCACTTGTTTATCGTCGCATCCTCACCAAGTATGCTCTCAAAGCTCATGAGGTCGGCGTGATCGGAGACCAACTACTAACAGACATTCTTGGTGGCAACCTGCGAGGTTTCAAGACGTTGTATGTCCATCCCATTACTTCCAAAGATGTGTTTTTTACACGCTTGACACGTAAGATAGAAGGGATCATGATCAACAGATGGAAACCATGAAACAGTCACTCTGTCAGGGATGCGGTCAAAAAATGCAAGATCAAGATCCTGGTAGAAGCGATTTTGTGATGAGTCTTGATTTTGACCTGTGCATGCGCTGTTTTCGTTGGCGCAACTACAAGGATCTGCCGCTGTTGATCAAACCGATCATCAGTACACATCAATCAACCACACTGGATCTTCCAGCTCATGATCATCTTATGCTGGTCATCGATTGTTTCTTCATCAAAGAGACGCTCGTACCTTTGCTTGGTTGGTTGGATCAAGACACTCCTATCATCATCTGTGCCACTAAAAAAGACCTGCTTCCCAAACAAATCACGGATCAGCAAATCAAAGACAACATCCTCAGATGGATCCCAACCTCTTATAAAAAACGAGTCACGATCCATGTTTGTTCCACCAGCATACGAACAAGCATCGAGCGCATTCGCACATATCTGCAAGCATTGCCAAACAATAGCAGAGTCGTATTGCTTGGCATGATCAATGCCGGAAAAAGCTCGCTGATCAATGCACTGTTAAATGAGCCTGCACTGACGATCAGTCCTTATCCGCAAACAACGCTAGACCCCATCATCAAACAACTTAATGAGGTTTGGCTGATCGATACACCCGGACTATCCAATCCATCTCATCTTTTCTATCATTTTGACCCTAAGACATACCAAAGAATGATCCCCAAAAGAACGATCAAGCCGATCATCTATCAGTTGATTGGAAAACAAAGCATCCTGATCGATGATTTGATCGCGATCCATGTCGAAAGTATGGCCAAAGTAAGTGTCAGTATTTACGTATCTGAGCAGTGTTTTATCACCAGAAAAAAGACAACCGATGACCTAATGGAGGATATCGAGAAGCAACCCCATGTCATCATACAGCTCAAAGCCGAACCTCAGGGACTCGATTTTCTTATCGAAAGCATCGGAAGGGTGCATGCTGTTGGATCGTTTAACAAGATCACAGTCACCCATCATCCCAAAATCACCATCTCAAAAAGCAAAGGAATGATCATATGGTAAACCAAGACCAAAAAAAGCAACTCAAAGCGATGGCTCACCATCTCAAACCAGTCGTGTTGATGGGAAAGGAAGGTATTTCTGAAAACCTGATCCTTACCACTATCGACTCGCTGACCGCACATCAACTCATCAAGGTTCATGTTGCCAATACCAGTCCTATCAGCGTGCAAGAGGCAGCCATTGAACTCTCTGTGGCTACCAAGGCTGACATCATCCAAACGATCGGAAGGATGATCGTTCTGTACAAACCCTCAAAGGATCGTAAAAAGTGGCTCGTCTGAAAGTTGCATTGTTGGGTGGATCCTTTGATCCGGTCCACGAGGGTCATCGATTGATGGCATGTTCTCTTGTTAAGAAACGTGGCTTTGATGAAGTCTGGTTTTTACCGGCAAAACAGGCTCCCTTAAAAAGGCAGCACGAGGTATCGTTTGAAGATCGTTTTGCCATGATAGAACTGCTGATCCATAAGCATCCTCGGATCAAAGCATGTACCATCGAAAACCAGTTGCCTTTACCATCGTACACGATCGATACGATCTCAGCCCTGAAAAAGCAGTATGAGCATGATTTTGCTTTGGTCATCGGTGCCGATCAGGCAGCTCAGTTTGATAGCTGGAAAGATCATGAGAGACTATTGAAACTTGTTGAAGTGATCGTGATACAGCGTAAAGGGTATAATAGCAATGACTCTCGATTTAGCACATTGCCAGCAGTATCCTTGACCAGTTCAACCGATATCCGCAATGGTATCAGCAATGATACTCATCCCGATGTATTGCGGTATATGACCTATCATCATCTGTATGATCGATCGATACTTTCACATCATATCAACCCAAGCCGTTTGGAGCACTGTCTCAGTGTCACAAACACAGCTTTGATGATCTCCAAAAACCTGGACGTTGATCCCAACTGGTTGATCGTTGCTTCCATGTACCATGACATTGCCAAGGATTGGGCACATGATAAAACTATAGAGTGGCTTGAAAGAGACGGTATCGACTATCAAGAGTTGCCTCATTATCAGCTTCATGCAGTTGCGGCAGCCAGCTTTATGAAACACTTTTATTATATCGATCATCCATATACGCTCGATGCGATCATCCACCATGTAAGTGGGACCAGTGAGCAGTTGCTTTCAAAGATCTTGTTTGTTGCGGATAAGATCGAACCCACCAGGGACTATGACACGAGTTCGCTAATAACGTTGGCTTGTGAGGATCTCGATCATGCTTTTAAGCTCGTCAAAGAAGAAAATAAGGCATACAACCAAAAAGAAGGAGGGATGCTATGACATTATTGGAAGTAATCATCAGCGCAATCGAAGAGAAAAAAGGCAATGACATTGCTGTGTTTGACTTTAAGGGGGAACATAGCATGATGGATGGATTCGTTGTAACGGATGCATCAAACAATCGTCAGATGTGGGCGATCATCGACAACATCAAAGAACAGGTGCTTGCCAATGGATTCAAGGTGGCAGCGATCGAAGGTGACAGTCAAAGCCGCTGGGTACTGATCGACTGCTATGATTATGTCGTTCATGTTTTTGAAAGCGACGAACGCAACATCTATAAATTGGAGAAACTATGGGCCGATTACCTCAGTCAGAGAACATCTTTGTAGAAGTGTATGACAGTTGGATGGATGATGAGAAGGCATACAAAGATTGGGTCGATTTTTTCAAAAAGCAAGGACCATTCGAATCGATTCTGGAACTAGCTTGCGGAACAGGCAATATCACTGGATATTTGTGCAGTATCAGTGATCGGTATGTGGCAACCGACATCGATGATGACATGCTTCAAAAAGCTCAGGCCAAAACGGATCTTTGCATGGTTGAGTTTCAACTTGCGGACATGCGCGATTTCGACCTGGATGAGACCTTCGATAGGATCATTTGTGGTGCTGACAGCATCAATTTCAACCAAAATCTCAAACAACTCAGACAAACGGTAAGCTGCGTTAAAAAGCATCTGAATCCAAACGGAGTGTTTGTATTTGATGTTCATCATCCGGATCGACTGAAAACGTACAAAAAAGGATATATTGAAACAGGTGTCATCGACAATATCCATTTTGAGTATGAGCTTTATTCACGAAGAAACAAGTTATATCATGATTTTTACTGGTTTATCGGGGGCTATCCCACCGTACAGCAGTTTGTTCAAACGATCTTCAGTCAAAAGGACATCCAACAAGTCTTTGATCCTGACACATGGGAGTTGACAGTTGAAAACGAGCATGGTGATAGCGGCTTCGTTAGCGGGGAGAAGTGGCATATCGCTGCCAAACTGATAGAAAAGAGACATGATTTATGATCGTTATACTGGCTGCCATGAAAGAAGAATTGGATGCGGTAGTAGCAAACATTGAATCTCCAATGGTCAAGTTGACTCCATTTGGAGAGCTTTATGAAGGGACCATCAAAGACAAGAAAGTGATTTGTGCACAAAGTGGGGTAGGCAAGACGGTTGCCGCAGCTACCACAACCTATCTGATCGAGCGTTTTCCGGTAACGACCATCCTCAATATCGGTACTGCCGGAGGACTATCCACAACGTTATCGGTTACGGATGTAGTGGTAGCAGACAAGGTCAGCTATCATGATCTTGATCTTAGGGCATTCAACTATCCCACAGGATGGAACAACACCTCGTTTGTTTTCTTTAGTGACACAAAACTCGTTGAGTTGGCAAAACAACAAGCAAATCAAATAAGCAGTAATCTTTTTGTGGGACCTATAGTAAGCGGTGATCAATTTGTCAGTGAACGATCACAGTTTGAGAAGATCATTGAAACATTTGATGGTGTGTTGGCAGTCGACATGGAAGCATGTGCGATCGCTCATGTGGCCAGTCTTTATCATCTTCCGTTTGCCATCGTTCGCAGTATTTCAGATATCGTGGTCGAAGATGACAATCAAATGAGTTTTTTGGAATACATCAAAAAAGCAGCTATTCAAAGTGCTGCTTGTGTAGTGGGTATAGTGGAAAAAATCTAGTTGATCGGACCCTTCCAGATCCCATTATCGATCATCCATTGTTTGATTTCATTTTTACCAAATGGTTCAGCAGGTGTCCAAAAAAGGGTATTGAGGATCGTCTTTTGTCCCTGTTGCATCTCCACCGTCACAAAGGCTGGATAGGACGTGAATCCCCAATCGTTGTTGATTCG
>CALFEZ010000118.1 GCA_937957895.1 uncultured Erysipelotrichaceae bacterium | reverse complement strand
TTGTTGGTGATCGAAAGCTTCCCGATCGATGACATGCATCATGTCAAAAAACTGGTCCAAAGTCTTTTGATCGGCTCCGATCATGGTCATACCCAATGCCAGCTGGATACTCAATGGCGAAACCACGATGTTCTTAGCAGAATCCTGCAAAAACAAGGTTTCCAAAAGATCAAATGCAAAAGCATTGGAGTAATCATGGACTCCCTGATCGAGTTGTGTGATCGAAAGATCCGATCTGAGACTGCCTTTGGTGGACGTCAACGCTTCATAAGCAACGGCTTTGGTGCATCCGACAAGCAAAAGCAGCGATGTGAAGAGCATCAAAAAACGTTTCATGATGATCCCTCCTTTGAGTCCATTGTCCATCCTTTCTTCCATGAATACAATGCTTCTATGATGACTTGCATCCTCATACGATGTCTTACATTGTAGAGGGAGTTGTGGTACACTTGGATTGAACATTTTGGAGGTCATCATGGAATTCATTATCGTGGGTATCATTTTGGGGGTAGGGTATCCGGTATACCGCTTTATCAAGCTTTATCAGTCGATCAAAAAGGCCAATCAGGATTTGGAAGGGAAAGAGATCCTTGAAACGGTGCAGTATGCTTTTAAAACAGCATTGTTCAATGCCATCATGGGTGGGTTGTCATTGAGTCTGGTCGTTGCCAGTCTTGAAAGCCCGTTTATGGTCGGAGGCTATATCGCGATCAGTGGGTTGTTTGTAGCCAATGTGTTTGATGCCTACAACTTCAGACGCATCTTTTTTACAAGCAACAGCTTCTATTTTTACAACCAATCGGTGCGATACAAATCCATCGAATCGATCGCACCACGCAAAAACAGTCGTAAATATGTCATCACCACCTTACAAAAACAAACTTTCGTCATACCCAAGATGGTCGCGGAAAAACTGATGATACATGCAGGAAAAAAAGGCAAATAACAGCTGCTTCTTGATAACCATAGATTTATTATTTATAATGAGCTTAGATATACGATCCTATTGATCGATAAGACCATTACAAAGAAACCGAAAGGTTCATGTATTTTTTGGTTTTTTTGTTTCAATGAATTTCAAACTATCGGGAGATAAACCATGGCTAAGATTTTTGTATGTAACATTGGTTCGACTTCGACCAAGATTGCACTCTTTGAAGACAAGACCAGCATCAAACAACACACGATCCGCTATCAGGCAAGTGATTTCAAAGGATTTAAAAATATCCTGGACCAGCAGACCCTGCGAACACAAGATATTGAGGCGTTTTGTGTAAGAGAAGGCATCGATCTAGCCTCCATGGCAGTCATCGTTGTGCGTGGCGGTGTCATCAAACCGTTGCCAGGAGGGATATATGCCGTGGATGAGTCCTTGCTCGATGATGTCAAGACCATGCGCTATGGAGAACATGCCAGCAACTTGGGATTGTTGATTGGATATGACTGGAAGCAACGCTTTCAGGTAGATGTCATCTTCGTCGATCCTCCGGTCACCGATGAGTTGTCATTGCTTGCGCGATACAGCGGACTTAAAGGTTACGATCGTCGTTCGATCTTCCATGCTCTCAACCACAAACAAACAGCACGTAATTATGCACATTCTATCGGGCGTCCGCTTCAGGAGCTAAGACTGATCATTGTGCATTGTGGCGGGGGAATCTCCGTGAGTGCCTGCAAAGGTGGTCGGATCGTCGATGTCAACAATGCCCTAGACGGGGAAGGCCCGTTTACTCCTTCACGCGTAGGTGGGATCAGCAGCGAGAACTTGCTGAGATTGGTAAAAGATCAAGATTATGATCTCAACAAAGTCCGTGACATATTGATCAATCAAGGTGGTCTGATGTCGTACTTTGACACATATGACATGAAGCATCTGGTTGATACCAGAGGTGATGATCAGGAAGTCCAATGGGTCATTGATGCCATGATCTATCAAATCGCCAAAGAAGTAGGCGCCATAGCCACCGTGTTAAAAGGTGAGGTCGATCAGATCTTGCTGACGGGAGGATTGATCTACAACCAAACGTTCACCGGAAAATTGTCAAGCAGGATCGAGTGGATCGCTCCGATCACGGCATATCCCGGAGAAGATGAATTGCTGGCCATGGCGATGGGTGGCTATCGCTATCTAAACAAAGAAGAAGAATTACTGACATACAACTGACAGGAGATATCATGAAAATCCTTGTTGCCGGAGGAGCCGGTTACATCGGTTCACACACATGTGTGGAGTTGCTTTTAAGCGGACACGAAGTGATCATCGCTGATGATCTTTCCAATAGCTCGATCGATGTGATCGATAAAATCAAAACACTCGCAAACAAAGACGTCACTTTCCATCAGATCGATGTGAGTGATCCTCATGCCGTTGATGAGTTATTTTTCAAACATCAATTTGATGGTGTGATCCATTTTGCCGGATTTAAGGCAGTAGGGGAGTCTGTCATCAAACCTTTGAGTTACTATCGAAACAATTTGCTTTGTACGATCACACTTGCTCAGGCATGTCTTGATCACAAGGTGAAAACGTTTGTTTTTTCCTCATCTGCCACGGTTTACGGGGATCAACCATCACCCCTAAAAGAAGACATGCCACTTCAAAGCAGAACCAACCCCTATGGTGAAACCAAAGCGATGTGTGAACGGATCCTCACGGATGCCTGTGTGGCAGAACCAACATTTCAGGTAAGTTTGCTGCGATATTTCAACCCGGTGGGAGCCCATCCAAGTGGAATACTGGGCGAATCACCTTCGGGTATCCCAAACAACCTCATGCCATATGTTACACAGGTTGCCAAAGGCAAACTCGATGAACTTCAGATTTTCGGAAATGACTATCCAACATTGGATGGAACGGGGATCCGCGATTATATCCATGTGGTGGACCTTGCAAAGGGCCATGTTCGTGCCATTGAAAAGATCCAACCCGGAGTCAACATCTTCAATCTCGGGACTGGATCGGGAACTTCCGTCTTACAATTGATCCAAACCTTCAAAGAGATCAATCACATCGACATCCCATATGAGATCGTCGATCGTCGATCTGGTGATGTTGCCCAATGCTATGCTGATGTGACCAAAGCCAATACACAACTGCAATGGCAGGCTACACGCACTCTACAAGACATGGTAAAAGATGCATGGAACTATGAGAAAAACAATTGAGAAAGAACATTACAGGTGATCTCATGCAAAAATTCGTATATAAAGGCAAAACATACATCAAGATCAAGCAAGATTGGTACAGTGAGATCGGTGAGAAGCAACCACTCAAGATGGCTGTGACCCTCGATGCCGAGTTCAATGCCAAGCTGATTGAAAACGAGCAGTCGATCGTCAATCTGTTGGATCAGACTCGACATTTTTTAGGCATCGGATCAACCAAAAGGGCACACGCAACGGTCATGGAAGCACTCTCTTTGGCCAGCAAAAAAGAAGAACAAACACAGTTTCTTCCCAATGTGATCGTCATGTATGTCCAAGTCATCAAAGCACTCGAGCAGTACGAAGAAGGGATCACGACGGTTGAAGAAATCCTTAAGCAGGAAGTGGACCTGCGTGGGAATGCGCAGGTGCTTACGGCACTGGCAAGTTTGTATGTTGAAATCAAACAGGCGAACACTGCCATCGATCTTGCACATCATGCTTTGATCGCATTTCGCAAAAGCAAACGCAAAGTTTCGGATGAATTGATGATCGTTTGGGGGCAATTGAAGAAACATTTTCCCGATGAGTACAAGGATTATCGAGATCGTTTAAAACAATCAGGGAAATAACCGTCCCTTTTGTTTTGTCACGACAGAGTTTTTGATAAAATAGATACAGAGGTGGATATGAGAAGATACATACGAAAAATAAAACTTGAATGGAAGATCTATGCGGTTCTTTTGATTGCAGTGGTGGGGGTATTTGTCTGGTGGGTGTTGACATCCGGATGGCTTCAGCCAAAGACGTTTGATGAAACGATCTTTGATCCAAAAGACTGCTTGATCGACAAGAATGCGTTTGACTATGATGCAGTAACACGCAAAGACATCAAAGATGTTGAGGATGTCATGACACTCTTCCCCGTTCTTTTTGAAAAAGGAAACAAAGGTAATGGCAAGTATGGGGTGATCGATGCAGATGGAGCCGTCGTCATCGAACCGCTTTTTGACCAGATCACTGGGATCTATGGCGGCATCATGCGAACCATCGATAGCAATCAACAAATCACATTCTATGATCTGAACCTCAATGAACTTGAGATGCGAGCAGCTGCCCGAGATTTTTATGAAGCCAAAAGGCTTTATGACTTGGCACTTCAGGGAGATGTCCAGAATCTGATGACATTGCGTTCAAGAAGCTCACTTGACAAAGACATGGTCAACGCCATTGAAGCAGAAGTCAAGCTGGAGATCTACTATCTAAGCTTTTTCCGATTACCGGTTCCATATTATACATTGCGAATGCACTCTTCCGCTTATGATCGAGTGTTCGTGGTGTTGGATGAAAATCTGAAAATGCTCAATGATGACTATTTTATGGAACCCATTTACTTCGGACGAAATGGCATCGCCAAAGTGGTAAGGCCGTGTGCGATCGCTTATATCAACACCCAAGGTGAGTATATCTGGTTTCATGATTAGAACGTTGCATAAGTATGCTGAGCTTCACGATCATCGTGTTTGAATGGCAATCACTCAATAAACTGGACCGAAAGGTCCTTTTTTTTGCCCATTTTTCACGAAAGATGTAAAAAAAACTATACAAATGCAGCATTGTTTGGTTAT
>CALFEZ010000117.1 GCA_937957895.1 uncultured Erysipelotrichaceae bacterium | reverse complement strand
ACCACCGTCATCATTCGATCATTTCTTCTTTTCTTTCCTTGAGCAGCGTGATTTTTCCACTTTCATGTAGGTTTTTTAAGATAACCAACGACATGGGTGCAATGAACAATCCAAAAAATCCGATCAACCTAACCCCCACATACATGGCAAAAAGTGTCAATACCGGATGTAATCCCACTTGATTGCCGACGATGCGTGGTTCTATCACATTGCGCACGATCGTGACGATCACATACACGATCAACAAACCGATGCCTAGAGTCGTATTGCCATCGATCAATGTATAGATGGCCCATGGGATCACGATCCCTCCGGTTCCGACTACCGGCAGAATATCAAAGATAGCAATCAGAAACGCGATGATGATGGCATTGTTGATGCCTAAAATCGATAAACCGACCGACAACTCCAAAAAGGTGACGGTGACGATGATCAGATAAGATTTTCCATACTTTCTTAATAACCATGCAAAGTGACCCATGATATCCGTCAACAGAGCATTGGTTTTCTCAGAAAGTTGGCTTTTGATAAATCCAATGATTCGTTGATAATCGATAGCGATAAAAAACGTAACGATGATCGTCACCAACCAGCTGACCAACATCATGGGGGTCCTTGTGGCTGCTGATGAGATCCATCCCACGACGGCATCGGCTACCGTCGAGATGATGTTGCCGGTTGAACCGATGATCACATCGAAGAACTCTTCGTAAGCACTCACCAATGTTGGATCGAGCCCGGCAATAAAATCACTGAGGCGATCGGCAAGATCCTGCAAATACGGCAAGATGGTATTGACATACAACTGTGGCAAATCACTGAAAAAACTTCTCAAAAAGAGAAATATCTCAAACCCGATCAAACTCAAGATAAAAAAGACCAACGAGAAAAACAACAAAATGACGATAAATGAGATCCATTTGATCGGTATCTTGGTCATGCGATGCAACAGCCGGATCAACGGCTGGAACATGGCTGCAAACAAAAACCCAACCAAAAACGGCATGATATAGCCAAGCACATGGGCAAATATCACATACACGATGCCAATGATCACCAACACATAGGCTGTGTTGATCAAAAATGCAATCTTTTTTTGATCCATGATCCACCTTTTTTATTTATTATATCATAACCCTGTTTTGTTGATGATATCTTGTGATGCAAGTGTTTTTTCTTTATGATAGTAACAGGTGATAACATGATCGATACGATGGTGATCCTCAATCCCAATGCCGGACGATTGACAAAGAAAAATCGGCTTGCCTACTACTACCAACTAATCAGTCAATATGAGCAGATCAACGCCCACTTTTTTTTGACCAACTTCAATGCGGAGGCAGACGACATCATTCGCCATTATCATCGTCGCTTTGATCTGATCATCGCCATTGGCGGAGATGGCACCCTCAATCGTGTGATCACCGGTGTCATTCAGATCCAAAGACCAATCCCGGTAGGATTCATCCCGATCGGTACGACCAAT
>CALFEZ010000116.1 GCA_937957895.1 uncultured Erysipelotrichaceae bacterium | reverse complement strand
TCCACTGTATACCATAATATCAAAACGATTGCTATCTTGCTTGACAGTTGTTGAGCAACCAAAGCCCACACACCCCATCCGAAATAAGCTGTGATGATACCAACGATACCTGAAATGATCATTGCCAAAAAACTTCTGTAGAAGAGTTTCTTAAACATCATATGTTTTGTCAGATAAGCATTTTGGATCGAGTTGAATGCTCCAAAAAACAATGTGATCGACAGAACCCGAATCACAGCAATCAACTGTAAGTTATTGTAAAAGGTTGCTATCCAAGGAGCAGAAACAAACAACATGACATACAATAGAAATGCAATCAGGAAACTTAAAATAAAGACAGATGAAAAGTCAACATGATCCACGGTTCGCTTTTGGATCAATGCTGTGTTGAATCCACTTTGAACAAAAACATTGGAAAGCGTAATGAACACCATAACGATCGCAATGATCCCATACTCATTGGGAGATAAAAGCCTTGCCAGAATGATAGAAACAACAAACTGAACACCTTGTGTTCCCCCACGTTCCATATATTTCCAAAACAAGGAGTTGATCACCTTTTTTCTGTCGATCTTTGTATGTGTGTTATCCATGTTTCTCCTTGATGATCTCTCTTACTTTCTTATATGGATATGTCAAAACACTCCCTGCTAGATCTACAACTGAATAAAGTGTCTCCACTTTGTTTATTGAATAAATAGCCTTGATATTATCATAGTTATCACGACTTGGTTGCTTGATCAAGGTGGTAAAAGAGGATTTGATGATGCTGCGTAACCTTTGTTCGTTATTGATGGTGATTCCATATGACTGAAACAAAAACTCATTGATATTTACAAGAGATCGATAGTGAAAATACCTCATGTTTCGATTTTTGGTTCTTGCTGACCAACTATCACCATTTTCCGTTATTTTCCGATGATCTGCCATTGTTTCTTTCATGCAATAAATATCCCCTTTTACAGCCAACAACGTCATCATTTTGATATCACCATTTGCTTGGCATTTCATAAAGGCAGTTTTTGTTTCTTCTTTCTCATATAACCAGAAGTTATGATGAACCAAAGAAGCTGTCTGCCCTGGTAGTCTTCCCTTTTCCATATCACGAAGTGTAAAAACGTAAGTATCAAACATAGGATAAACATGAGCACCGTCTGATAGCTGAACATCCTTATCATCGATAACACGAATATTATGTGTTGAAGCAATATATTGTGGATTATTTTCCAAAAAATCCACCTGCTTTTTCAATTTCAGTGGATCTGTCCAATAGTCATCACCTTCACAAAAAGCCACATATTTTGCCCTTAGTTGAGGTATGTAAAACGTGGATATGCTGATACCTTTTGAATATTGATTTTCTTTTTGACTGATAAAAACAAACTTATCGGGATGTCTTTGGACATATTCTTCAATGATCTTCTTAGAATCGTCAGTGGATGCATCATCGTGAACGATGATTCGAAATTCAAAATCCACATCTTGCATCAAGATGCTTTCAAGTGCTTGTTGGATATAAGGTTGATGATTGTAGACTGCTACAACCACATCAACCATTATGTTCTCACTGAAATGCGTGACATTCATACATTTATCTCCCAAAAGTCATCAGATGCAACGTAAAGTATCAAAAACAAACAACGATATCATATCACCCAAAACATCTGTGTCAATAATTTATCCAAATATGTTTCATTTGGATGTCAAAACTCATGTAACCTTTGCAAACCGGTATCCGATGATACCGGCACATACTGCTACATTGAGTGATTCGATGTTGGTAATGGGGATCGTCATTTTTACATCACATGCTTCCAATATGGAAGCATCGATGCCTCTTCCTTCATTGCCCAACACAAAAGCCATCTTATTTGAAACAGGACAATCATCGATCAGCGTCTGATCGACACTCAAACCGATGGTGACTACTTGGTTTTCTTTGAGTTGTTGGATGGTTTGAACTAAGTCGACCACCTGGATCGGTATTTGAAAGATCGCTCCCTGGGTTGCACGAACGACCTTTTCATTGGTATAGTCTACTGTGTTTTTTGATAGATAGATCCCGTCAAATCCAAATGCAAGTGCACTTCGGATAATGGTCCCCAGATTGCCGGGGTCCTGGATGTCATCACAGAGAAATACCCGATCCGTCTGATGGATCGGCAGTGTGGGAACGGTGCATAAACCAACGATATCTATGTCCGACTTTTGCGTTGAAAGTTTGTTTATCACATGTTGGGGAGAAACATGGATAAGACCATCAAAGGGAATCATTTCAGGATCGATCGTCCATATCGCTTGACAATGATCATATTTGATGGCTTCTTCAACGCCGTGTTTGCCTTCGATCAAAAACGTCTTGGATTGATCGCGATATTTCTTTTGATGCAGTTTCGCCCATGATTTGAGGGTGTCGTTTTGAATTGAAGAGATGGATATGATTTTTCTCATGTCTTGATCTTTCTTTTGAATTGTTTGTACATGCGCACCAGCTTGCGTTCTAAGCGACGTTTTTGAAAATGGATGTTCCATATCCACTTGGCTTGTTTTGGCTTTACATGGGCCTCAAACTGGCCCAGATACTCAATGAAATCACCACCGAACTTTCGTTTGAAG
>CALFEZ010000115.1 GCA_937957895.1 uncultured Erysipelotrichaceae bacterium | reverse complement strand
TCAATCAGCATGAAAGTCCTTATTATGCTGAAGATGCTCGGATGATGAAGCGAGCGCACCAACGGATCAAGGAAACCTTCAAAGTTGCCAAGGTGTATCAGGCACACATCCCTACCTATCCTTCGGGACATTGGTTGTTTGGATATGCTTCAAAAGGCATCGATCCCATCGACAACGAGCACATCCATCAGTGGGAGTCCTATGGACTGGACACCAAATACTACAACCCGGCATTGCATATCGGTTCGTTTGCACTACCAAATTATGTGATCCGGATGTTGGAGGAAGTGGATGCTGAATAATAAAAAAGACGTGTTCATGGCATGTGAAAGTGCGTATGAAGAGGCCAGGATCGTGATGTTTGGGGCGGATTTTGATGGCACTGTCAGTTTTCGACCGGGAACACGTTTTGGTCCGGCAGAGATCCGAAAGGCATCGTATGGGATCGAAACATGGTCGATGAAGATCGAAAAAGATCTAGAGCAGATCAAGGTGTTCGATCTTGCTGATATCGAGTGTCCTTTGGGAGATGTAAAAGCTGCACACCAAAAGATCTTTGAAACGACCCAAGCCATCGTCCATGATGGCAAGATCCCGATGATGCTTGGTGGAGAACATAGCTGTACATATCCGGCGTTTAAAGCCATAGCACAAAATTATCCTACATTGGTGGTGATCCAACTGGATGCCCATGCCGATCTGCGTGATCAGTACATGGGGTTAAGAGAAAGTCATGCCAGTGTCATGAAAAGGATCGTTGATGATATTTCGTGGGAAAACATCCATCAGATAGGCATACGCTCTGCCACACAAGATGAACATGTCTTGATGAAGCAAAACAAAACCTTAAGAACGTTCGAGGATGTGGACACCATGATAAAGATCATCGCAAACAGACCGGTCTATCTCACGGTCGATCTGGACGTTCTCGATCCGAGCATCTTTCCTGGTACCGGAACCCCGGAACCGGGAGGGATCAGCTTCGATGATTTGATCGAAGTGATCAAAAAGATTTCAACATGTCAGATCGTTGGCATGGATGTCATGGAGTTATCACCACCTTGTGATGTGAGTGGTGTTTCAAATGTGGTTGCTGCGAAAGTGGTTCGTGAAATGCTTTTGCTTATCGGAGGAAAATATGAAGAATAGTGTTTATTTTACAAGTGAATCAGTGACTGAAGGGCATCCAGATAAGATCTGTGATCAAGTATCCGATGCCATTTTGGATGAAATATTGACAAAAGACCCGTATGCTCGAGTTGCCTGTGAGTGTGCGATCACGACCGGTATGGTCATGGTGATGGGAGAAATCACGACCCATTGCTATGTCGACATCCCCAAGATCGCTCGTGAAACGATCTTGAAGATCGGTTATGATCGTGCCAAATACGGATTTGATGGTCATACCTGTGCCGTGATGACGACCATCGATGAACAGTCAAGCGATATCGCGATGGGTGTGGATGTCTCCTTTGAAAGCAAAAACGGAGACGACATGGGCCATGGTGCCGGAGATCAGGGCATGATGTTTGGGTATGCCACGGATGAAACAGATGAATTGATGCCACTTCCGATCTCTCTTGCTCATAAACTGGCTCAGCGTTTGACCTATGTCAGAAAAGCAAAGATCATCAAGTACTTGCGCCCTGATGGAAAAACACAGGTAACGGTCGAGTATGTCGACGGCAAGCCAAAACGCATTGAAACCATCGTGCTTTCCACACAACATGCCAACGATATCGAACAACCTCAAATCGAGGCTGATGTCATCAAGCACGTGATCCAGGAAGTGATACCGGCTGAACTGATCGATGAAAACACGAAGATCTTGATCAATACCACCGGTCGTTTCGTGGTGGGAGGTCCTCAGGGAGACAGCGGTCTTACCGGTCGCAAGATCATCGTGGATACCTATGGAGGCATGGCTCGTCATGGTGGTGGTGCCTTCAGCGGGAAAGACCCAACCAAGGTCGATCGTTCCGGTGCCTATGCTGCACGATATGTTGCGAAAAATCTGGTGGCAGCCAAACTTGCCAAGAAAGTGGAAATCCAGCTGGCATATGCCATCGGGGTCGCCAAACCAATCAGCATTTTTGTGGATTCCTTTCATACCGGAGTGTTCAGTGATGATGAACTGGCTGCGATCGTAGCCAAAGAGTTCGATCTTCGTCCATCGGCGATCATCGAGACATTGAAACTACGTCAACCGATCTATCGTCAGCTGGCAGCATACGGACACATGGGACGTGAAGACATCTTTGTCCCGTGGGAACAAACCGATCGTGTCGAAGATCTGAAGAAATACCTCAAGACAGCCAATTAGTGCTGTCTTTTTCAGTGAGTGATCATTTCAGACAAGGATAAATGAAGTATCAAACGTATGATTAAGTGTGATGATCCATCGGATGCTCGTTTTTGGTTTACACCACCTGATGTTTCTGCTATAATTGCCTATACGGATAAAGTAAAATTTATTCCTTGCCTGAAAAGGCCGTTTAGACCAAAAGGAGGTGTACACATGCGTAAGTATGAGATGATGTACATTATTAACGCATCACAGGATGATGCCGCACGCCAGGAGCTGATGGAGACACTCAAAGGCATTGTTGAAAAAGGCAATGGCAATGTTTCCGAAGTGACGGAAATGGGCATGCGCGAATTTGCATATGAAATCGATCATATGAAAAAAGGTTATTATGTTCTCATGTACTATGAAGCTGACAGCGCTACGGTTGCTGAGTTGGATCGTTTGATTCGACTGAACAACAACATCGTTCGTCACATGAACGTCAGACTAGACGACGAGTAAGGAGTTTTCATGGTAAATAGAGTGGTATTGATCGGAAGACTAACAAAAGATCCAATGTTGCGCAAAACACAAACAGGAAAATCTGTAGTTTCATTTACGGTGGCAGTCAATCGCCGGTTCGGCCAGACCGACCAGGCAGACTTCATCAATTGCGTGGCGTGGGAAAAAAGAGCAGAATTTCTATCCCAATATGCTAAAAAAGGATCACTCATTTCAGTGGAAGGAAGCATCCAATCCCGCAGTTATGATGACAGAGATGGCAAGCGGGTGTTTGTTCAGGAAGTATTGACCGACAACGTTCAGCTTCTTGAGAGCAAAGCAATGACTGAGGCAAAAGCAGGATACGATGATACCTATCAAGTATCCCCTGATTATCCGGAATACAGTGACGACACGCAAGACGAAGGTCCTGTACTCGACATATCAAGCGACGATTTGCCTTTTTGATCGATGAAAGGAGATTTCTATGGCTTTTAGAAAACAAAGAGTGCCAAGAAAAAAAGTGTGTTATTTTACCAAGAATAACATCACGACCATTGACTATAAAGACACGGAACTGTTGAAGCGTTTTATTTCCAGCAACGGAAAGATCATCCCAAGAAGAGTCACGGGGACCCGTGCCAAGTATCAAAGGATGTTGGCAGTCGCCATCAAACGCGCACGTCAAATGGCATTGCTACCATACGTAGCCGACTAAAAAAAGCAAACCTCCAACCTGTCGGTGGAGGTTTTTTAACATGAGGGAACATGATTAGAGAAACAAAAAGATTGACACACGGAGCCATGATCACAGCCCTTTTGGGTGTTTTGTTTTTGATCGACCGTCAAACTGCAGGGTTGTTCAACTATGTGATCGGGTGGATCGTTCCATTACCCATCTTGGTATATGCAGCTCGTTATGGACTCAAATCAGCGCTTGCTCCTTTCGCATCCGGAGCGTTTTTGGCGTTTATCATCGCAACCCCGATCACGGTTGCATATGCGGTGATGTATGGCATCATCGGTTTGATCTATGGTCATGGCGTACATCGCAAGTGGACCACTCGTCATTTGTTTTATGCCACGGTGGTTGGGACCAGTATCGTGTTTTTCATTTCGGTTTTGTTGTTTGCTTCCTTTTTTGGATACAACATCCAACAGGAAATGCAGACGATCTTTCAATTACTTGAGACCATCGATGTCCCCAACTCGATCAACCCGGTAACGGTAGCTCAGACATCGATCATGATCACGTATGTCACGATGGTGCTGATGGAAGCCATGGTGATCCATACTCTTGCCAAAGTACTTTTGTCACGGTTTAAGATTATGTTGTCAAAACCGGCAGCGATCGAGAGTATCCGTTTTCCAAAATGGGTAGGAGCACTCATACTGATCACGCTTTTTGTTTATCCGCTTACTGTTGCGTTGGATCTGAAGGAAACATACCAGACGATTGGCTTTGCCATTTATAGTTGGAATGTTCTAATATTGACGTATCATGCTTTCGTTTTTGTTATAATAGTTCAAAGAAGGTACAAAAAGAAATTTCTTCATTGGATCGTCATAGCGGGTATGATATTGCTTCCGTCGATTTTTATCGATACGATGATCATCATCGGATTGCTCGATATTCTAAGCGATATGCGTCAACGAGTGTTAGGAGTGAAACATCATGCATGATCAATTTGAAAAGTTGAAGATTCGGGTCATTTCTGCCATCGTTGTTCAGGTGCTCATCATGGTCGCCATGCTCATGTTCCTTTATCCATGGGCATTTATCGTACTGATGGTATTTTTTATCGTGGATGTTACGGTCATCGGGTATTTGCTTTATAAATATCAAAGCGATCTTCGTCAAAGGGTCATCAGCATCACAAGGATCTTAGGCAAAGAAGCCAAAGATGCACTTTTGCTTGGTGGCATCGGTCTGATCACTTACGATGAGAACTATGTCGTGACATGGGCCAATGAACTGTTTGAACAACATGATTTGCATGTGATCGGCGAACGAATCACAAATCTCGATCCTAAAATCAACGATCTGCTTATGGGAGAGAGTGAAACCATCATATTGACGATCCACGACGTAACATATCAAGTATCTAGAAAAGAGAACTCTCAACTGCA
>CALFEZ010000114.1 GCA_937957895.1 uncultured Erysipelotrichaceae bacterium | reverse complement strand
CGACATACGATCAATGTGACTGTCCAGGATGTGAAAGTCGCAATCAGCAATCTTTGCGGAATCGCATTTATGGACAACATCGATCAAGACCCTTTTACCACGATGGACGAAATACTAAACACCACAAAAGCAGATATCCATATAGTCGACTTGCATGCCGAAGCTACCGCAGAAAAGAAGGTGTTCGCTCATCATTATGCAGATCGTCTTTCAGCAGTGATCGGTACGCACACCCATGTGCAGACTGCAGATGAGCAGATCATCGATCATGATGCTTTCTTCATTACGGATGTGGGAATGTGTGGACCATACAACAGCATTCTGGGGCGCGATATCGATGAAGCCATCCAAAAGATGGTATTCGATCAGAAGACGCATTACACTCCCAGCATGCAACCAGCCATGTTCAATGCAGTGATCATGACGTTTGATGATGATCATGTACCGGTTCAAATCGAGCGTTTGTATCTAAAACCAAACGAAAGTTGACATTGAAAACCAGTTTCGCTATGGTATAATGAAGTAGTGTTATAAGGAGGTATCGTCAGTGCCAGTACGAGTAGAAAAAGACTTATGCATCGGTTGTGAAGCGTGCATCACCGTTTGTCCGGTTGAGGCATTGGTCATGGAGGATGACGGAAAAGCATTCTGCCATGAGGATGTATGCATCGATTGTGGAGCTTGCATCCCTGTGTGCCCAACACAAGCGATCGTAGAAGTTTAAAGCCAAGCACTGCTTGGTTTTTTTAAGAAAGAGTGAGCATCAGCATGAAAGAATTTTGGAACTTACCAGACCTGAAAAAAGCAAAATCCCGTCGCATGGAACATGTGAACGTTGACTATAGTTTTTCACTGCCGATCGAAGTGCAGGGGATCGGAAATCACAAGAAGTTTTATCTGCGCACATATGGCTGTCAAGCCAATTTTCGTGATGGAGAAACCATCGCCGGATTATTGATGGCAATGGGATTTAGTGAGACAAGCACACCTGAGCAAGCGGACGTCATCCTTCTCAATACTTGTGCCATCCGTGAAAATGCCGAAAACAAAGTTTTTGGTGAGATCGGAAATCTCAAGCATCTTAAACTGAAAAACCCGGATCTGATCATGGGTGTTTGTGGTTGTATGGCCCAGGAAGAAACGGTCATCAATCGTATTTTAAGCAAACACCATCATATCGACTTGATTTTTGGAACACACAACATTCATCGTTTGCCATATCTTTTGCACCATACGATGTTTACGAAAGAAAAAACGATCGAAGTATACTCCAAAGAAGGGGATATCATCGAGAATCTACCGGACCATCGCTTTGGATCTGTAAAGGCATGGGTCAACATCATGTACGGATGCGATAAATTTTGTACGTACTGCATCGTCCCATATACACGTGGTAAAGAACGTTCGAGATTGATGGATGATATCGTCAAAGAAGTCATCCAGTTGAAGCAGCAAGGGTTCAAGGAAATCACTTTGCTGGGACAAAACGTCAATGCATACGGCAAAGATCTTGATGTTGAGGAGGGTTTTGCAAAACTGCTTCAGAAAGTTTCCGATACCAAGATCGATCGTATTCGTTTTACGACATCTCATCCATGGGATTTCACAAATGCCATGATCGATGTGATCGTAGCTAACGACAACATCATGCCTGCGATCCATCTGCCGATGCAATCAGGCAACAATGACATACTAAGATTGATGGGTCGCCGCTATAGTATCGAGCAGTACAAGAAACTTTTCGATGATTTAAAGGCAGCGATCCCCAACTGCGCATTTTCGACGGATATCATCGTAGGGTTTCCCAATGAAACAGAACAGCAGTTCAGACAAACATTGGATATGATGGATTATTGTAAGTTCGATCAAGTATTCAGTTTTATTTTTTCACCTAGATCATCCACTCCGGCAGCCTCATTTGATGATTCGATCCCTATGGAGGTCAAAAAGGAGCGTCTTGCCAGACTCAATGAGAAGATCAAACACTATGCACACGAAAACAATCAAAAATACATAAATAAGACAGTCAACGTTTTGGTGGATGGTCCTTCAAAAAAAGACAAAACGATCTTTAGTGGCTATACTGAGCAAAACAAGTTGGTGAATTTTACTGGAAAAGATGTTTTGACGGGTCAAATCGTCCCGGTGAAAATCCACGAGGCAAAATCGTGGTTTTTGGTCGGTGAACTAATGACATCTCCGTTTGATGAATGACGTCAAGTAAGGTATAATGATTAAAGAAGATTTTGGAGGAAATATCATGGATCAAATTCGCATCTTTGCCCTTGGAGGGCTCGATGAGGATGGAAAAAACTGCTATGTGGTCGATATCAACGATCAATGGTTCGTAATTGAAGCGGGGGTCAAATACCCTGATGGTGAGCAGTTGGGTGTGGAAGTCATCATTCCCGATTTTTCGATATTGATCGAAAACAAAGAAAAAGTCAAAGCCGTCTTTATCACCCATGGACATGACGATGTGATGGGTGCTTTGCCTTATCTTTTCAAACAAGCTGAATTTGATGTTTACACCACGCCGCTGACAGCTTGTCTGATCGAAGACTTGTTTGAAAAACACAATGTAAAGACCAAAAAGATTCACCGTATCAAACGCTACGGGACAATGAAGATCGCTAATACGATGATACGCACCTTTGGATTGACACAATCGATCGCAGATGGATTTGGGATCGCGATCGATACACAACATGGCTATGTCGTGTATACCAGTGAGTTCATCATCGATTTCGAAAACAAGCACGATGCATTTAGTTGTGACATCAGTGAGTTTGCAGAGATTGGAAAGAAGCAGGTGCTTGCGTTGATGACCGAATCAGTAAGTGCTGATCGAGAAGGGTTCACTGCTCCAAGACATCGTATAACCAATGAAGTCGAAACAGCATTCGATCAGGCTGAAGGTCGTGTCATCGTCTCTTTGTACAAGCAAAACGTATATCGTTTGATGGAGATCATCGAACTGGCCAATCGCTATCAGCGCAAGATCGTGTTCTATAACAAAAACCAGCGCAACTATGTCAAACATCTTGAGCACCTTGGTTATTTCAAAATGCCGGTCAACAGTGAAATTTCTCTTGAATCATACGATAACGAGATCGACAACGTGTGCATCATCGTTTCTGCCAATGGTCCAAACGTGTTCAAGATGATGCACAAGATCGCCATCAACGAAGATGACTTCATCCAACTACGTGCAAGCGATACGGTGATATTGGCATCACCTGCCGTCCCACACACGGAAGTAGAAGCAGCCGCGATGGAAAATGAACTATACAAAGAAGGATGCAAGGTTTTTTCCTTCGATCATCGAAAAATGTTGTCGATGCACGGATCCAAAGAGGATATCCGCATGCTCATCAAACTATTCAAACCGACATACTACTTTCCGATCAAAGGACAATATCGCCATTTGGTCAACAATGCAAATCTTGCTTTTGAAAGTGGGTTCAAAGCCAGCAACATCATCGTACTGGATAATGGCATGATATCGACTATCTCAAAAGGAGAATACACCAAACAGCATACGATGCTTGAACTTGAAGAAATATTGATCGATGGCATGGAAAGCCTTGACATCGGAGGAAGGGTGCTCAAAGATCGTGAGTTCCTTGCATCCGATGGTGCGATGATCATCGGTTTGGTACTTAATTTCAACACCAAACAGATTATTGGCGGGCCTGATGTGCAATCACGAGGAGTCATCTATCTCAAAGATGCCGATCATATTGTCAAACAAGTCGGTGTGATCATGGAAGAGACGGTAGA
>CALFEZ010000113.1 GCA_937957895.1 uncultured Erysipelotrichaceae bacterium | reverse complement strand
AATACAACCACTCCGTATACTGACCCCGGGCCCGTCTATAGCAACGGCCATAGGACAGCTTACATCATGCGTGGTGGGGATGAGAATCGGTGGTTTGCTCTGGTTGAAAATACTTCGGGTGCCAAGAAATACCTTTGGCAGGTCAGTGAACTTGCCTTTATCAACAATGATCCGAACTGGCTGACTCCCAAAGGTCTCTTACAATCCGGTGAACTTGCTTCAGGAACAAAAGAGTTTACGATCGATTTTCGTAGCATGCATGGTCTTAGGACCAATCGTATCGCCACCAAATTATTCAATAGACTTTCATTGATCCAAGGGGATTATCTCAATCCCAATCAAGTCATTTATTATGTCAGAGTCATTCCCTTAGACGAAAATGATCAACCGATCGGACTTCCGGGATATGGTCTTGAGGTTCTCTATGGAGATCGCCTGACTCAACCACCGGGATCGATTCCTTTTATCATGCAGTTCAACTTATTGTCTGCTGAAAGGATTGGTACCCCCAAGTTATCCGGGGAGAATCAAAATAGATTGGTAGACCAAAGGCTGATCTATTTCGAACCAAAGCAAAAAGCAGCATGGCATTTTCGACCGGAAGGATATCCAAAGACAACCGACACTTTCTTGATTCAAGTATCACGCATAAAGCCGGATACTTCCATTGATGGTTGGCGTTATCCAACCGGATTGATCTATCAAAAAGAAATCAAAAAAGGGAGTGAAGAATTTTCCAACATTCCTACCAGTGGTTATTCGATCCCCATCGACTTTAGTGTAATGACTCGTGAAGCCACTGATGTTTTGTACATTCGTGTGGTGGCACTTTCTCCGGGAAAAGATCCCGGTACCGTAAGAACGAACTTTTCAAAAATTGTTCAGGTCAATTATGGGGATACCGTTTCTTCGTTTACGTACTATGTTCCACCAGAAGTCAAAAAAATCGATGCTAACATCCCCAATGTAAAACTATTGGAGTATGAACCGATACAATGGGAATATTTTGATTGGATGTATTGGTATGAGGTTGTCAGACAACCTACCTTTAAAGAATATTTCTCGTTTATCCCGGCTGATCAAGTGCCATTTGCCAACGACTTGGTCCCAGGATATGAAGTAGGAACTGTGATCCGTTTTACACCCCCAAGTGAACAGGACAAGTCTTGGCTTGCTGAAGCGTCGGAAACCATCTCCGATTACTTTAGCGACTTCATTAGCTTTGTTGCTAAAGTTACAAACTGGGTGTCCAAAGCATATGCTGATGCCAAAGTTGGCTTGGCTAAGTTTGTGGCTCAAAACATGCCGTTGATACCTGATAAGTACCGTGATGATCTTCAAAAACAACTTGAGAAACTGATCGATTATGGACTGACTTACATGGGAATCCCTCCGACGTTACCAAATTTTGATCAGCTCACTTCCATGGGGTCTGATTATCTTGCTGCAACAGCTCTGACACAGATGGGATTGCCTGTCACTGACTATACCATGGATAACATCAAAAACTTGGGAAAAGGCATCAAAAATGAACTATTGGATAGTGCCAGTTCAGGTGGTTCTCCCAATCCGCTGAATTGGGATTTTGTTCGACAGTATCCCAAAGCTCTTTATCGACCTGCATATATGTACATCGAAATTTCCAACAATACCAATGAAGTTACAGAACCCGGGATTTTGCAGGGCAGGATACATCGGACATTGGATCAAAGTGAGATGATGGATGGAAATAAGATGACTCTAAGTGCCGCATTTGGTGGCAGTAAATACTTCGAGTTATACCTGCCAGTCAAAAATGTAACCATACCAAGGCTTGCACCCGGTCAGAAAATGGTTGTTCCGATTTACCTCACTGAATATACTGGGCATGCTTACTCATTCCACAATAAAACAGTAAGTCAAAATGAGTTTTTGAACATGTACAACAACTTTGAATATTTCGAGTTTGACTTCAAAATCAATTATGAGTTGCCAAATGCTCAAGAATACTCAAAAAAGAAGAACTTATCGCAAGATTATGCTTATGAGTACACAACCACTCAAAGTAGTATCTACTTTAAAATCCATCCCTCAGACAAGTATGCACCTTAAAACTTTTGGAAATATGATTTGAAGACACCGTATTCTGCATGTTGATAATAAAAGACCATAAGCAGATGCTTATGGTCTTTACGATTATTCTGTGTGTGGTGTAAAATGCATCAAAAGTGATGTCCTGTATCTATTTATAAATGAATCTGATATTGGCATCCAACAATCTATTCAATAATTTCATGTGTTTGAAGTGGTCTTTTAAGGTGCCAAACAACAATGTGAAAACCTCCCAGAGAAATACCCAACCACCAATGAAAATCCCCTCCTTTATGATCGAAAGAGTGATGCTGTCACCAAGTGGATATGAAAAGTAACCAATAAAGAGGAAAATGACAGCCAAAAACAGATTGTTGATTATCTTATGAAGGATTTCTTGTTGTTGCTTTTTCGCACGGCTATACTGAAATCGGTAAAAATGGTCATATGCCTCTTTCAGTATTCTTTCCTTGTTTTGATTCTTTTGAGTTATAGGTAAATAAAGTTCAATCACAAGACCGTATTTTAAAGGGATATCTGAGGATGAATCTCGAATGAAATCATCGAACTCATCTTCAATATCTCTTTTTTTAAATGGAGATGGGTCCCATTCATCATATACATCATCATATGAATCCAGAGATACATCAATGATGTAACTACTCTTCTCTTCATCGAAGCGGTACACTTCATGGTAATACTTCTGTGGTGTTTTTTGTTTGATCATAAATTGCTCTCATGTTTGTCTGAAGATGATGTCTGTTGAAAATAGCTATCAAACTTCACACTTTCCTTTTATGATTGTTCAACAATCATTACAAATATACATTAGCAATGAACCTCATTCAAGAAAACCACTCAAATAACTCAATATGCTTGAACAGATTTGTTTGGTCTTGCCATTGACAGGTCTGTATCTCAAAAGACATAAGCATCCTTTTTGATGAAATCTGATAGAAATCAATAGTATGCAATCTTTTTGAATTTCACCTTGTTTTTTACCAGAGCATTTTCAAACGAAAACAGTTCAGTATTGATTCTCAAAAATTCTTCAAACGCATTAACTGGATTTTCATTTACTGATATGTTCAGCACCTGTGTCACAAACTTATTCCATGCATCTGCTTTCAGTTCATAATGAAAGTCATCAACATCACTAAAGCTTACATGCACACCAACAAGTTTCTTTTGTTTATCTAGCCATTTTGCATATGAAACTCTACCATACACATGAACATCATGACCTAAACGAACGTTCTTATCCTTTTCCCATCTATCACTATACATTTGAATCCTCCTTATATTGATGTCACTAGTTGATCAGAGGTTTGTCATTAGAT
>CALFEZ010000112.1 GCA_937957895.1 uncultured Erysipelotrichaceae bacterium | reverse complement strand
TCGAACATGCCATCCTGATGGGTACTCTCAATCCCGCTCAATGCTACAAGCTCGATCATCTGTGAGCCATCAGTCTTGGATATCAAGCCGATATCCTTATCATTGAAGATTTAAAAACACTTAACCTGGTAGCCGTGATCAAAAAAGGAGAACTCATCCAAAATCAACATGATCATCGACCTTCCAAAGCCGTGACACTTTCCAACATCGTATCTCCATATCTAAAGGTGCAAGATATTGCTGAGGATAGAAAAGACCAACCGACCCGCGTCATCGACATGGTCAAAGACAGTCTGCTGACACAGTCTGCCATCGTAGATACCCTGACTGATGATATCGTCAAATGTGTCGTGGTCGACCGCTATCGTCATCAACTGATTCATTTTGTTGGGTATGTTCGTCATAGCGGACTTACCAAAGGTGCGATCGCTGCTTCAATCGCCCACGATGCCCACAACTTGATCGTCCTTGGCGCTAATGATGCTGATATCGTCATGGCCATCAATCGGATCATCGCCATTCAAGGTGGCATCGTGATCGTTAATAACCAAACGATCCTCGATGAACTACCGTTACCGATCACCGGATTGATGAGTGATCGGCCACTTGATGAAGTGGTCAAAACCACCCAGCGACTGCAGGACATCGCCCAAAACACCCTTGGATTTGAACACTCCATCGTGGCATTGACCTTTTTGGCCTTGCCGGTCATCCCTTATCTGAAGATGAACCCCAGAGGATATATCGATGTGCTGACTCAGACGCTGATCACCAAAAGCTCGACATAGTAAGGAACCCCAATGAACGAAGGATAGGATGATTTCCCATAGTCATATAAACATATACTCACATGAAAAAGACCCAGCTTTTGCCGGATCTTTTTCTCGTTGGTATCTTGTTGGTGGGCTCCAACTTTTGACCAAGGAAGGAACTTGATTCCTTTGCACTGTAGTTGTTTGAGCATTTCATGCTCATTGGTGCTTTTGAATAATTACTGAAAGGATCACTACAGTGAATTGATAGGTACTATGACGCTTTAAACGCGTTCTTGTTGGAATCTGTTAAGTCCTGGGAAGAATTTTGGTGCCAATGATTCAAATAGATCATTGTATAACGTGAATAACTCTTTATATATCTCAACATTTTCAGGGATTGGTTCAAAA
Organism: uncultured Erysipelotrichaceae bacterium; assembly: GCA_937957895.1. Taxonomy (GTDB): domain Bacteria; phylum Bacillota_I; class Bacilli_A; order Erysipelotrichales; family Erysipelotrichaceae; genus UBA6182. Next base: position 3,128 of record CALFEZ010000112.1, on the reverse strand, counting down.
CGTTTGTTGACTTGGACCATGGCGTTAGCAGCTTCTTGGAAATTTGCGTATTCGCCTAATCCCACAGCAGCACATATGGCAGCTCCAAGGGAGGTTGCTTCAGCATTGGTAATGGTTTCAATGGTCTTGTTGTATACATCTGCCTGGATTTGGTTCCAGAAATCAGACTTGGCTCCACCACCGGTCACACGAATCAATTTAACTTCTTGTCCAATGGTTTCTTCAATACCCATGATCATGCTCTTGATTTCCAAACATACGCCTTCCATGATGGCACGGATCATATCGTTTTTGCCATGTGCGAATGTCAATCCGGTGAAGGTAGCTCTTGCATCATAGTTGAAACGTGGGCAGTCCGCTCCTGCCATCCAGGCGGTGTAGATCAATCCTTTTGATCCTGGAGGAGATTTTTTAGCTTGTTCGGTCAATGCTTCAAAGACCGATGTTCCCATCATTTTGGCATAAGCCACTTCAACCTGACAGAACTGTTCTTTGAACCATTCAATAGAACTTGCAGCTGAACTGGAGTTTGCTTCGATTTGCCAGATACCTGGATCACAGTGACCCAAAATCTGGATTTTACCATCTTTATGACGAACTGATTTGCTTGAGTAAGCATGTACGACTCCCGCAGTTCCCAAACACAATGACATCATGCCATCTTCGACAACACCTGATCCAAGACATGCACAACGTTGGTCTCCGGCACCTACGAAAACAGGAGTTCCTTCCAACAGTCCAGTCTTTTCAGCCACTTCTTTTGGAATGGTACCAGCCAGTGTTCCGCTGTCTTTTCTTTCGCAATACATGTTCAGATCCAGATCATACATTGCTGCTAGTTCAGGATCAAACTCGAATGTATCCGCATTTGCGAGTTTGGAATAGTTGATGCCCGCACGATCATCATAGTATGCTGTTCCGGTGAACGCTTTTGACAACATGGCATGCATACCAACGATTTTTTCGGTTTTTGCCCAGAGATCTGGATGATGTTTTCTAAACCATAACACTTTTGAAAGTGTTGGAAGTGTTCCTAAAGGGAATCCGGTCTTTTGGTATTCTTCTTCTTCCGTCAGTCCGGCTTTCTCCCAACATTCGCGGATATACGGGAACATTTCAGCTCCACGCGCATCACACCAAAGAAGGATGTTGTAAAGGAAGTTGCCATCTTTGTCAACAGGTACAAACGATGTACAAATGTGTGTCAAGCCAATGCCCACTATGTCCTTAGGATCAACTTTTGCGTTTTCAATGGCTCCTTTAGCAGATAGAAACGATTTTTCTACAATATCATTGGCATCTTGTGAATACCAACCTGGACGTGGGAATGTGGTCGTTGTATTGTAATATGCTTGACCAATCTCTTTCCCTTTAAGATCGTAGATAACTGATTTTGTACCTGTGGTACCAAAATCTACCCCCAATACATACTTTTTAGACATTATTATTTTCCTCCTGATTTTTCGGATCGACGATGACCCAATCAAATCTTCTGTCTTTTAAACTTGTTCAAATTCATGATGCGTGTTCCTGCCGCTGACTTTCCATTATCAAAAGAAATTGCCCAAATCTCAACCTGCATGAAGATTTCTGATCAGATTATCTGATTCACTTTCAGTCAATGCCAGAATTCGTGATATAACATTTGCCATGGCATGTTAATATGTTATACTCTAATACTAAGTTAACACTATCCATTTCATTAGTCAATGCTTTTTGTTAATATTTTGCGATTTTATTCCATGCATATACATGAAAACTCAAGCCGTATTTTTTTCAGTGAAAATGAATCTTTTTTAGACTGTTTCCTAACTGTTTTTTATGGCATTTCTGTGTTGTATCAAAAGATAATCCATGAACAAGCTTATTCATTGATGCTCCTTTTTTGTGTAATCAAAAAATATTCTCATAAACTATTCAAACATTTATACTTCAAAAAAGCTACAGTGCACTGTAGCTTTCATATCAAAGCATTTAATTGTTTATCACCATCGATCTTATCAACATGATTCGATCTTTCTCATTCAGTTGGACACAATCACCTGATGACCATAAAACATGAATCAAACAAGATCGTACTGTTTGACAGATCCAAACTACTAATTATCATTGTTTTCCAGCTTGAAAACTATCTCTCTGGCAGTGCTGAGATTCGTAACCAGATGATTGATAAACTTACCTCTGCAAGCACCAATGATCGGTTCAACTTTATGGATGCCATATGAAAGCCCTATTCGAGTCTTGATTGCCTTTACGTCTTCAACATACCCGATAAGTCGTTTATCGAATTCTTTATCAACGATTTCACCATTTCTATTGAAGAAATGCAGGCACACATCTCCTATAGCACCTTGGCTTCTCAAATGCTCAAGATCACTCTTTCTCAAGTATTGATCTCGAACAAGCACATTGTTGGGGTGATCTTCCATACTTCCGATCGTCAACAAAGCAATATCGATTTTTTTGAGCATTCCCAGCATGGGCTTGAACTGCTCTTCTTTGTAAATCAGTTCCTTCAAATACAAGTTATCAATGATGGCAGGTATGTATAAGCAATAAGATTCTCCTCCCATGATTCTGGCAAAACAATCAGCAATGACATCTGGTTTGCTGGAGTTGTTGGTACTCATATTGAAACCACCTACCATCTGTATGATATTAATACTCCTTTTCTCACTTCTGATACTGCTTTTGCACAACTGAGACAATGTATGACCAAAGGTAACGCCAATATTGATTCCACAAAAAACATACCTCTCAACATATTCGATGGCTCTTTCGCTAATCAAGATAGGATCCTCAGTATCCACGATATACACTTGTTCAAGACCCAAGAGTTGTTTCAGTTTGTCTTCAAACTTAGCTGAGGAGCGTTCATAGTCATTGATTCGAATCTCGACAATATTTTGCTCTTCAGCAAGTTTCAACATCCTGCTTACTTTCTGCCGGGACACCATCAACTTATCAGCAATTTCCTGCTGACTCATTTTTTGGACATAATAGTAGTTTGCTACCTTGATCAAATCATCTCTACTATTCATATCATCTCACTCCTTCTCATCTTTTCTGATCAAACTGCTAATAAAACATAACATATCTTTATACTAATATACATTATTTCACGAGTT
>CALFEZ010000111.1 GCA_937957895.1 uncultured Erysipelotrichaceae bacterium | reverse complement strand
TTCAGGATCGTTGGATCTTGTTTGATGACTTCAGTATAAGCCATCAATTTTTGCATTAGGTCGGTGGTTTTGTTTTTATTGGATGAGTAATATGATTTCAAAACGAATATGGCCGCCTGAGGATAATTATCGAAGCCTGATGTTTGTCGGTATTGTTGTTGGACGTCGATCAGGATCTTGAGGTCTTTGTTTTGAGCAAGTGTTGCACTTACAAGCGGTTCAGCCAGCAGTGCCACTTCCATTTGCTTTGTCAAAAGCTGTGCCTGAGTATCGAGCATGGAAGGGAAGTATTGTTTTTGCATGGTCAAGATCGAAGGTCCAATGCTGTAGTCGACGATCTTTTCGGGAACTGCATCTTTGCCAAACATGGCAATTGGCTTATCAGACAGCAGATCATCAGTATCTTGTCCTACGATGTACAGATTGCCCCAGGTGAGAATCCCCAACAAAAGATAATCGGTCTGATTTTTTGCCAATAAACCAACCCCCATGTTGATGGGAGCAACGATGAAATCATAGGTTGGATTTTGATTGATAAGTCCTGCAAGCAGCAGATCCGTTCCGGAAACCAACGTGATGTCGTGGCGATCCTCTTTGATGGCTTCGATCCATGGGATCGAAGGAGCTCCAAAAGGACTCAATATCGAGATCTTGTTTTCTTGTTTGGGGCTGCATCCAAACAGCAGTATCAGTACGATCATCCAAGCTTTAAGTTTCATGTTGGCCTCACTAGTTAAAAAAATAACAATCACATTCTCATTCTATCATATTTACACGAAAATAAAAGAGCAAGAAAGGGATTATCTGTCATCATGTACAACCTAAAACCATCAGCATCCCCAATGCCCCTATCCACAAGAGATGACAAGTAACAGAAGTGTATGTTCATTCAATGAAACTTTGGATTTCTTGCTGAAAAGGATGATAATTCCGATAAATTATAGTATTATGTTAAGACATGGTACATGTGACCATGTTTGGAGGAAATTATGAAGATCATCATTGTTGGTGCCGGCAAGCTAGGCATGCGATTGGCAAAAGCAATGGATGCGGAAAAATTCGATGTGACACTGGTCGACCAGAACCCCAAAAAGGCTGAGCGAGCCAGTGAACAGCTCGATGTACTGACATTGGAAGGGAATGGTCTTGACATCTCCTTTCTCAAAAGCATCGAAATTGCCAAATATGACCTTTTGGTAGCAGTTACGGACAGTGATGCCGGAAACATCGTGATTTGTGATTTCGCAAAAAAACTAGGATGTAAAAAAACCATTGCCCGCGTGCG
>CALFEZ010000110.1 GCA_937957895.1 uncultured Erysipelotrichaceae bacterium | reverse complement strand
AAAGATAGTTTGATCGCCAGTTTAAATGGGGCCAACGAAGCCATCATAGATGCTTTTTTACGACACAAGATCTCATTTTATGAGATGGAAGAGAAGTTGATGGAAGTTGTCAGTACATTAGAATCTTTTCAGTTAAATTCATTTTCAGATATACAGCGAGCGGATCGTCTTGGAAGAGAAGCGATCATGCAAGCACTTGGAGGTAGTGTGTGACCATTGTATACTTTATCGTGATCCTTGGGATCATCGTATTTGTCCATGAATTGGGACATTTGATCAGTGCTAAAGCATTCAATGTCTATTGCAGGGAATTTGCAATCGGTTTTGGACCCGTCATCAAACGCATCAAAGGAAAAGAGACAGTCTATTCGATCCGTGTCTTGCCACTTGGTGGTTTTGTTTCGATGGCAGGTGAAGCCGGTGTTGATGTTGAGGACATTCCTGTTGAAAGAACGCTTAAGGGGATCCCCCCATTTAAAAGGATCATCGTATTGTTGGCAGGAGTTTTTAACAACATCCTGTTGGCTTTTGTTGTTTTTGTCATTTTGTTTATGATGGCAGGACAAGTCAACATCCCTCCAGAACCGGTAGTGGAAGGGATCGTAGAAAATTCCGCAGCTGAAAGTGCCGGAATGATGGCCAATGATCGCATCGTCAAGATCACTTTCCGTGATGGCCGAACGGTCGAGCCCAAAGACTTTTATGAGATCATCAATGTTACTCAGATGGTTAGTGAAACCATGATCTTTACTGTTGAACGCGAGGGTGCATTGGTGGATGTATCCATCACACCTCGATTCAATCCGGAAGAAAACAGATACATGCTTGGTTTGTATTTGCCTCCACAGCAAACACAAGAAATCGAATGGTACCAGTCATTTGGGATCGCACTCAAAACGATCACGGACTCCATCATCAGTCTGATCTTTGCTTTGGGGTTTATGTTGCGTGGCATCGGTCTGCAGTCCCTTTCAGGACCGATCGGCATTTATGAGATCACTGCACAACAAGCTGCTGCAGGTTTTCAGTCCCTTGTGATCTTAACAGCTGTGTTGTCACTGAATATTGGAGTGTTCAACTTGCTTCCGCTCCCGGTTCTTGATGGAGGACGTGTGATTTTGACTACGGTAGAATGGATCATCGGTCGTTCTTTAAACCCAAGAGTGGAACAAGCTTTGATCATTATCAGCATGTTGTTGATCGTGGGATTGCTTTTGCTGGTCACATGGCAAGATGTGGCTAAGCTGTTTGGGTAAACCACATGGTCTATCTAAAACGGTTTATCGGAGGAGTTTTTATCGGTGTTTCCAATGTTATTCCGGGCATATCGGGAGGCACCATGGCAGTGGTTTTCAATTTGTACGATCAATTGATCGAAGCACTATCTCTCAACATAGTTAGCATCAAAAAGAATTTTTGGTTTTTGGTGACGATCGCCATGGGAATCATCGTGGGTATCTTGCTTTTATCCCATGGCATGAACTATTTGTTGACCAACTATCCTGAACAGACATATGGAGCATTTGTCGGTGTGGTCATCGGCAGTATTCCGATCATTATCAAAAAGGCTGACATCCGAAAAGTAAGCTATGGAAACATATTGTCTTTTCTTTTACTTTTCGGGATCATGATCCTATTATGGTTGATTCAGGACAGACAGGCACCTGTCGTGGATGTTTCAATACTCACATTGCCATTGACTTTAGGATTATTTTTGGCTGCTGCGATCGCGACTGTAACGATGTTGATCCCAGGGATCAGTGGTTCGTTGCTATTGGTGTTGATCGGGTATTATCATGCCATCTATACGTTCACGATTCGCGGTTTGGTGTTCCCGCATGTGATCATTGTGGGAGCAGGCATGGTATTTGGTCTGTTGGCAGGTGCCAAGCTGGTTTCCTATCTGCTTAAAAGATACAATGATATCATCTATTCCGGGATCTTAGGTTTGATATTAGGATCTTTATTTTCGATGTTTCCAACCATGTCCAAACCACTCATCACGACCCTATGCATGGTCTTAGCGGCGGTTTTGATCTATTACTTCAATAAGATGAACAATCATTAAAAAAAGCCGCTATGCAGCTTTATATAAAGAATG